>JAKAPZ010000111.1 GCA_021822985.1 Thermoplasmata archaeon
AAATTTACGTGGATACTGTTCCTCGTTTATTTCTGAAAAGTAGGCAATATCCTCATATCCCGTTCTGGCCTCATCACTTACCCCCGGTATAAGCGTGTCCCTGTTGGCGTATTCCAGGTTGAACCCATGAAGTTTAAGATCCGGTATTCTGTCATACAGAAGCCTGTAATCCTTACTGTAGCAGACATGTATGCTGAATTCTGTGTCCTGTATCCCCTCCACAGACCTGTTTACTGAATCCACAACAATGTCCATTTCTGATGGATGAGTGGTGGCAGCTGGCTCATCTATCTGTATTTCCAGTGTCTCTCCGCCGGACCTATTTTCCCATATCTTCTTGAGGTCTCGAATTTCATTGTTTATGAGGTCGGCGTATGCCATTGCAAGGTCCTCTCTGCTCCTGTATGCCTCGTTGAAGGACCAGTCCATCATGGTGTAAGGACCTGTGATGGGTACCTTGATTCTTTTTTCCGTGTGGTTCATTACAAACCCAAGTTCATCACCGTGAAATGATGATTTTCTTTTCAGTTCTGATACAACGCTGCCCTTCCTGTAGTATTTATTGTCGAAGGATCTGACTAATCCGTAAAACTCAATACCCTCAAGGCTGTTTGCAAGATGTTCATACATCTCCCATCTGAACATCTCCCCGCCAACTCCAACGTTCATAAGAGCTGCCTGGTCAAAGAGATCCAGAGTTTCAAGGGTTGCCTTTTCTGCAAGGCTCACGAATTCTGCTGTTCCCTGAATCTGGTGGAATCTTTTGCTGAGATAGTCGGGTTTTCTAAAACTTCCTATTTCCTGTGTGATGAATTTTCTCTCTGTCATCAGTTGATCACCTCTTTAAGCATGTTGAGTTTCTTTGTGGCAATCGAATCTGGAAGGAAATCAAGGTAGTCATTGAATGTCACATAAATGGAACCTGAACCTGCCTTCTTTGCCGATTCCTCTGCCTTTTTCCTTATGGCTGCCGGATCCTCTATTCTCGTATTGTGTGAATCTATTAACCTGATTCCCGGTACACTGGAATGTTTTGCCGCAATTTCCAAATTCATGTCCTCAGGTGTTACAACAATACTGCAGAATCTGTTCTCCAGAGGTGTGAGATCAGCAAATTTAAGATTTCCCTCTGTAACCAGAATGGTCTTGAATCTATTTATGAATGGTGACAGTACTGACATGTCCTCCCCCTGATATGGAAGTGACTCAAAAAGAAGCGCATTCTTAAATCCGTATGTTTTCATTATATCTGAGTATATGGAGAGCATTCCGGAAGTGAATGTCTCAAGAGACAGTTCCGGGTTCACCTTTGACATCTTGAAGAATGAGATGGGTGAAGGAAAGAATGCAAAATAATTTGGATCACTGTTCTTCTGGAAAAGCGGAAGGGGCGGATTTGCCTCAATTTCTGAATATTCCGAAGGATTTACCTTCATCTTACCGACATGGTCTACCTCAGGAAGTCTGTAGAAAGTATTTGTCTCCCTGTACCTGGTCAGGGGACCGGGAACTATTCCATGGGTAGCAGTGGTGAATGGCCTGAAAATGTCAAACCAGTTGAAAAGCGGATCTGTATAATCCAGTCCAGTACTTTTGAAGAGTGATATCTTTTCTTCCTTTTCCTGGCTTATTTCCCTTTCAATGTCCCTGCTTTTCAGGACTCCCCTCTCCCATCGCCCTATCTTTATTCTCAATTCGTCATTCTTTGGATAAATTCCATATATCAAACCTTTTATTTCTGTCATATCAAATGCACTCCAGTATGTCTCTTGCAAGATTGTTGTGTCCCATGGGCATTATGTGAATTCCATCCACATACCCCCTCAGTGAATCAAATGCATCCAGAATGACTCTCCTTGAAGTGGATTGTATGTCATCTGAATTCTCAAATTTTTCACGAATTTCCTCTGGCATGTTTATGTGGAGCTTTTCAGCAAAATTCACCTGGGACTTTTTCCTGATGGCCATGAACCCGGCCATTAACTTAAAATTTCTCTTCTTTATCCAGTCTTTTTCCAGCAGTAAGGGGTCGAATATGATCTGGCTGATGAACAGGTTAGAACCGTTTTCCATTTTTTTTGCAGCTATCTCCTCTTCGTTTGCCCTGTATGGGTTAATGGCACTTCCAACCACAATTTCAGGTACTTTATTATCGGCAGATTTCACAAGATTTCCTGATCTGCTTATTTCAGTAATTGTTTTCATCACGTCAATTTCCCTGACCTCTCTTGATTCAGCCTCTGGGCTTATTGGGTCACCGCCTATTACAAAGAAATGATTGATGCCGAACTTTATGGCAGTTATGGCCTGTGATCTTATGAAAAGCGCATTCTTGTCCCTTGGCGTAATATGAGGCATTGGAATGACCTCATTATTCCTTGTGGCTTCATAAAGAGATATTACTGGGTCTATGCCTGGAAGTCCCCTGGGATTTTCGGGGGCGGTAAACATATCTGCAAGATTGGACAGCATGCTTCCTGCTGCATAAATATCGTCCATGCTGCAGGTTCTTGATGGTACAAGTTCCACTGACCTGATTAATTTAAGTTCCCTTACGCTTTTTCTCTTTGCCAATCCAGGCAAAATATTCTTTTAATTTAAAAGAGTTAGTGAGTTTCATATTACTTGCAGTAATTTTATTAAGGGATCAGAAGTCAAACCTGACTCCCTGTGAAAGAGGAATGTCTTTTCCCCAGTTTACGGTTACCGTCTGCCGTCTCATATAGGCTTTCCAGGCATCGCTTCCACTCTCCCTTCCTGATCCTGTCTCCTTTTCTCCTCCGAATGCGCCACCTATTTCCGCACCTGCTGTGCTTGTGTTAACGTTGACTATGCCGCAGTCTGAACCCCTTGCTGATAGAAAGAGGTGCTCTTCCGAAAGATCCGTTGTGAATATTGCGGACGATAATCCCTGAGGTACGGAATTATGAATGCTGATGGCTTCCTCAATAGTTTTGTATTTGAACAGGTAGAGAAGAGGACCGAATGTCTCTTCCTTAACAATGGGCATTGAACTCTCTGCTTCAACTATTGCAGGTTTCACATAATACCCGTGATCAAGGCCAGGGATCGTGATTTTCTCTCCCCCATATATCAGTTTTCCACCCTGCTTTTTTGCGGTTTCTATGGCTGAGAGATATGTTT
>JAKAPZ010000003.1 GCA_021822985.1 Thermoplasmata archaeon
TTGAATGTTTGGAAACATTCTGCCATCCAAGATTGCCAAGGCTGACACTGCTTCCGCAATATTCGCAGGTCATCACTGTTTCACCCTGCTGTGGCTTTATTGGGGCCCCGCATCCAGGGCACTTCAATTCCGTAACTCCTGAGCTTGCCAGAGTCTGCCTCTGGGAATCGCCTGAATTCTGAGGGGTATTCTGTCCAGCAGGGTTTCCTGATGCCTGATTCATCCTGTTTCCACACTTAGAGCAAAATACTGCATCATCTGGCAGTTCAGTTCCACATTTTACACAAAACATTTTTTTTCACCTACATTTTTTCTCCGCAATTGGGGCAAAACTTCGTGCCATTTGGTGTTTCTGTTCCACATTTCTGGCATTTTATGGTGGAATTTTGCTGAACATGTTCACCACAGTTAGGGCAGAACTTGCTTCCTTCAGGAATGTCAGTGCCGCATTTGGAGCACTTTACAGAAGCCTTTCCCGGTTTTTCCTGTACCTTGTTCATATCGTTGCCGCAAGACGGGCAGAATCTGGAACCAGCAGGCACAAGAGTTCCACATTTTGGGCATGGAGAATTCTGAGTCTGCCATTGCCCTGCAATTCCTCCTGACATTGCATAACCCATTCCAGCTCCAGCTCCCATACCTACACCAAGCCCTGCGCCCAAACCTGCCATTCCACCCTGATTCTTGGAGGCGTCAACCATAGCCTGTCCTGCCTGATACTGGAGATAATTCACTCCAAGCACAGACATTTCGGATCTTGTGTCGATGGCTTTCTGGACTTCATCTGGCAGTGATATATTTATCCCCTGAAGCTTGGAGATTTCTATGCCATACTGCTGGAAATTCTGAGGTGCGAGGCCAAGAGTCGCCTGCTCAATATTCAGGAGGCTTGAAGGAATATCTGTGACTTTTGTACCATTATCCTTCATTTTACCCAGAACGTTGTAGAGCAACACAACGATCTGATCCTTTAACCTCGATTCCACATCGGCTGAAGTTGCAGCATTGAATGTTCCAACAAATTGATTTATGAAAAGCGCAGGATCAGTAATCTGCCACCTGTACTGGCCAAATACCCTCAGATTGACAATTCCAAACGTTGGGTCCATGAACTGGTAGGGGCTCTGGCTTCCGTATTTTCCATCCATTATTCTCTTCTGGATATAATAGACTTCAGCCTGCTGCTGTACTCCTGTGAAGAATTTCAAAAGTTCTCCAACAACTGGAGCGTTGAAATCTGTGAGCGCATATCTTCCAGCCTTGTCAAAATAAGTGAGAACCTTTCCATCCCTGAAAAAGACTGCAGTTTCGTCTTCCCTGATCACTATATTATCATTGAATCTGATCAGTCTTGGCACCTTCCACATTGCATTGCTCTCCTTGAACTGAGTCTCCCATGCAATGGTGATCGAACCTTCCACGCTTCCACCCTTATAGGGGATCTTATCGGATTTCTTTCCAAACATATTACTTCACCCTGATATTCTCTATCTCTTCCAACCTGTGTGACCATGATTCCCTGCACTGCAGCGCAAAAGATTTTGATTTTGCAATGAGAGATGAAAGTTCCTGATCACTCATGGAGCATGGATCTGCTGTAGCTCCAAGAAGATTCTTGATTTCATTTCCAGAATTTACGAATGAAAAATCAAAATCATATATTCTGTCAAGACTTGCATTCTTTATTTTAATGGGGGCTGCAAATCCCGAATATCCCTGCTCGGCATGCATAATATCGCCACCCAGTGCCTGTAATAGAGAAATCAAATCGGCAAGGCTGAGCAGATTTGACATTTTAAAACACTGGCTCAAACTCTGCCTCATATTTTCCAGTGTGGTTATACAATTACGGAAGATACCTGACACCTGTGATCTCAAAAGCTGATCAGCTATCCTGATGTCTTCCTTTTGCCTGTATCCAGAAAAACCTGGAACTAAAATCTGAATTTTTTTGAGAATGGATCTGTTATCTTCGACCTCACTTCGTATATCATTGCCCCCATCCTGTTTCATATGTCTGTAATTATGAAGACGATATATATTCTTTTATCTCTGTATTCTTTAGAGATTAAATATATTCTATTTAGCTGATGGATGAATTATTGTAGTTTGGCCCAAATATGGATACATTTTGGAATTTTGCATTGCCGGATGAGTCAAATAAAGCATACCCATGAACGATAAATGAGTCTATATTTACTGTGACATTGACATAATATGTATTTTTAACATGAAATATTTTTTCATTCAGCATTGAGAAACTGACATTTATTCCGTTGCTTGAGTTGAAATCCATGATATTTACCGATGTGGAAGATGAATTTGTGGAAAAATTCAAATTGTATATTCCCGGAGAGATGTAAGGAATCGTGAAGATTAGCCCTTTATGTATAAAGTTTGAAATGTTATGAGTCTGCACAGGAATGTGTGAAAGGTATACTGGCGGAGAATCATAATTCCTTGCAAGGAGGAGAAATCCATCCAGAAAAGCTTCCACACCGTAGGATCCGCTTGAATAGTATCTGCTTACAGCCTTTGAAAAGTTTGAGTTTAATTGGTTCCCGTACTCATAACCCATAACATAATCAACTCTGCTTGAAATTGTGCCATTCATGAGCATAATCTTTGCGTAGTTCGAAGAATTTAACATTAGGCTATATACACCAAGACAGGAAAGGGCAGGATCGTGAACATCAACATAGGGGAGATTTCCCTGATACAGAACATATGGATCATTTGGCGGTATGAGATTTACCACCTTCACATAGTCGGCATAAGTATTCATGTTTGGCGGATAGATATTCATATTGAATTTGTTGGGATCGTAATTGTTGAAAGGGCTGTAAGGCTGGAATATAACAGCAGTGATGATAATTATCACGAAGAAAACAACAGCCCTTCTTCTTTTTGCGATTTGTAACTTTAAGATATGAATGATTTCTTTTACCTTATTTTTTTTCTGAACTGGATTTGAAATGATTCTATCCGGTATTTGGATATTATCAAGAATCAGCAGAAAAATGAATGGAACATATAGACCTGAATACTGATAGTGGTTAAAATATGGAAAAAAGTAATACCTATAATTGCTGAGAAACATAAGAGCCATATAGGGGAATGTGAAGAAAATCCACTTGAACTTCCTGATAGGAATATAGATAATCGGTGAAAAAATCAGAATGACAGTAATTATCTTGTTTTCAATGTTTTGCATGAAGTAGTCATATAGAGAATAACCGGCAATATGAAAATATCCGGTTACAGGGTTGGTATAGCCTATTTTTTGGGCAATTAAAAAATATGAATCGGAAATGAGGAAGAAAGAAATTATTAAAACACCCCCATGATCAAAGTGTTCAGGATTGCAAATTTTTTGACTCCATACTCGATTTCCCCTTTATTGAGAACTATTTTTGAAAAAATTAAGAATACAAATAGAAAAGGAAAGATCATGAATGGAAACCTGACTGAACCTGCCAGAAACAAAGAAAGAGTGGAAAGCTTATAATGTCGTGTTTCAAATAAATATATTCCCAGAAGAAAAAACAATATGAAAAATGTCTGGAAATGATAATCAAAATAGAATGCACCTGCGAGTGGAAAATAGATCAGATATGATAGAGAGATAAGCATGGATGAAACGTTGTCTTTTATTTTCAATTGGGCTAATTTGAAGATAATATAGGCAGGAACGCTCAGGGCAATTTCCTGAATTACAAGCATCCCCGGTATGCCATCGATCAATATCAGTGGGGAAAATAAGAGCCTGTCCAGTGAAAAACCTGCCATGTACATTATGAAAGGAATATTTATGTAATGAAGATTATATTCCAGTGTGAGAGAGATTATGCCGGAATCGAAAACTCTGTCCATCATCGAATAATATCTCAGAAGAGAAATTGTGCACCATACTAAAGAGTTCAGGATTACCCCTGCTATGACGGTTAATTCAGGGTAGGAAATACTCCTAAATTTAAGAACAATCCTATGGGAGAAACCAAATCTCATCTTTCAGATGCAAATTTAAATTCGCATAATAAATTTTTGATTCTTAAAAAATTTTCACAATTGGTTTATGCACCGGTGTGTGAATTAAAAAATTTTGTGAAGCGATGTTCACTGATTAAGGGAATCGATTCTTTTAAGCATCTTCACGACAGATTCTACTGCATCCTTGGCCATCTCAATTCTCGCTTCGGCCTGAAGCCTGGTTTCACCGGGGCCAGAAATGCCAAGAGACACTGGCTTTCCTTCCGAAACTGCTATGTCCATGATCTTTCTTGCCGTGTTCTGCATTATTATGTCATCATGATCAGTTTCACCCTGCATCACCGCTCCAAGCGTAACAACTCCATCAACCTTTCCTGTTTTCAGAAGTTTCAATACCCCAAGCGGTATCTCAAAAGTGCCCGGTACCTTCAATACCTTCTCAACCTTTGCTCCCAGAAATTCAGCGTGTTCTGTGGCCCTCTGTAACATCATCATCGTTATATCGTAATTATATTCTGAAACAACTATTCCTATTTTCATACATTTCACCTTTCAGTGCCTTATTTTGCTTCCCTTTGCGTCTCCCATTGTGCTCCCTACATCCTCAAATCCCTGTCTCAAACCTTTCCCCTTGTTCTCTTCCAGCTTTTCCGGGGAAAATAGGATGTTGTATGCGTTCACTGCATGTTCCCTTGCTCTCATGTCGCACAGCCATGAAAGCTCTCTGTCATTCTTTGCCTCATCCTCATGGACAAATACCTCAATAATGTGTTTCTCCACCTTGAGCTGTACCTCCATGAGTCCTGTGGATGCTATCTGTGCAGATATCTTGTCCACGGGCTTTTTTCCCGGCATTCCGCAGGCAATCACTATATCCGCATTTCTCCTGAACAGGATGAGGGAGGCAACAGGCAGATCCTTTATGCCCGGAACCGTGTATTTTATGATCCTGAATCCTGTACCTGCCTTCCCCAGTTCGTCCTGGGCAGATTTGCCCATATCATATCTTGCGAACGTTGTGTCTGCAATGCCGATGATCTTCATTTTCCATCTATTTCCAAAATCTTTTTCCTTATTTTTCTTGTGCCAAGTGGTTCTTTCGTTTCAAGCTCAAATGAGGAGCACCTGTACACTTCAGTATTTACACCCCTTTTCTTTGATTCCTGGACTATCACATCCGGATCGAATTTTTGATCGAAACCCAGAGTTATGACATCTGGCCTGACACTGGAAATTGTGTCAAAGATGTTTCCACTTCCACCGATAATTGCCTCATCAACTGGCTTAAGGGCCTCCACAACCTTTCTTCTTGTTTCCTGCGAGAATAGAAGCGTCTTTCCGTTTTTCTTTGCATTCTCATCAGATGCTATGACAACAACAAGCCTGTCCCCCTGTTTTTTTGATTCTTCAAGATAGTGGATATGCCCAAGATGTATGATGTCAAAAACCCCCGTTGCCATTACCTTTTTCATTTGCCCACTGGCGGATAATTTCTTTCCCCTCTATAAATATTAAGCCATGATTTTCGGCATATTTTTCAGCATCTGTTCTTGACATGGCTTTTCCATCGTCACCAAGCATCTCTGCTATGGTTGCTGAAGGGTATAGCCCGGCTGATTCAACCATATATGTTGCCAGTTCTGTATGCCCCTTCCTTTTATCGAAATAGCCCTCCCTTGCAATGAGTATGCTAACATGGCCTGGAATCCTGAATTTTTCATAGAATGATTCCACTGGTTTTCCATTCGTGTTCATGCCGGAAAGAAACTGCACAAATTCTGTTACTGTCGTTGCCCTGTCCCTGTCGCTGATGCCCGTATAAGTTGATCTTGAATTAATGGTGAATGTAAAAGAAGAATGGGAATCGTATTTCATATCGCCCGCGTATGTGGCCTTTTTTCCATAAGAAAGAAATCTTGAATACAGTTCCTCCAGAAATGGCATGCTTAAAATATTCGCTTGAGATTCCTTAATGGTGGTGCATATAAGTCCCCCGGATTCTTTCCTCAGCATTCTTATGGCATTGAAATCAACAAACTGTGATGCAAAGACCATGTCAGTCTCCCCCTCCCGTTTCTCATGGTCAAAAATAAGCAAGGGTTTTCCTGATTCCAGTTCGCTCTTCACTGATTCCTGCAATCCGTATTCTTTCATCATGAGACCTTATTCTGAGAGTGAATAAATATTTTTGGTAATTACCAATTAATGAGTTGAAATTATGTTAAATATAAGAGACGCCACTGAGAAAGATATAAAAATAATCAAACTTCTGGAGGACAGGGCATTTCTACAGGATGCATATGATGTGGAGATGCTGCTCACTGCAATTCTTGAAAGTGAAGGGATGTCCGTAATTGCAGAATATGATGGTGAACCTGCTGGCTATTCAATAGCCATAGGGATGAAGGAGAGAAAGGCAGATATAGAGAGCATTTGCGTTGATCCAGGATTCCGCGGCAAAGGAATCGGAATGGGACTGCTCACGGCCATAGAGCAGAAAATGATGGAAAGAGGCTTTACTGAATCTGTGCTTGAAGTGAGGGAACATAACAGAAGTGCCATAGCGCTGTACGAAAAGGCAGGATATATTCACGTAAAAATACTGCATAATTTTTATGAAGGAGAATTTGAAGGTAGTAGAGATGCCATCAGGATGAAAAAAATTTTGAGGTAAAATTTTCTATTTCATTTTTCCTTTCTGATTCTCCATAGACAAAAATTTTCCTCATGTTGAAGCTGTCATAGAGAGAATGAAGAAGCGGAGATATTGTCCGAATGTCGAGATATTTTCCATGGGCCATGACATCTATCCTGTTTTTGACCCTGTCATCGTTTTTGAAACTGAATGGCGGCACTACGTCAATATATGCTTCCGGAAATCTGTCATTCATCTCTTTTCTGAATGATTTTTCATCTGATTCCTTCTTGATCTCATGTTGGGCTGTGAGCTTTACGAGCTCCCTCCTTTCCACTCTCCTGATAATATCTCCACCCTTACCATGCTTCAGCATGTCGAGAAACTGCAGATCCTTCATAGAGGAAGTGCTTTTGCCCGGAGATTCCAAATCAACTGCCCTGCTCACCATTTTCTGTATGATTCTGACTGTCTTGTGAAAGTAGACAGACTTATACATGAGGAATCTGGAAATCAATAGGGATTCAATTGCAGGAATCCCCTTCTGCTCAATATAAATCCTCTCACCATCTGTCATCAGCACTGAGACGATTCTCCTGAAATCGAATGGAAGAAGGTTGACACCAGTGTAATAACTGTCCCTGGCGAGATAATCTATTTCATCAGAGTCTATGGGTCCGCTGACAATACTCTCTTCCAGCGGGAACTCCCCGGATTTGGCAAGTATGGATACAACAACTTCTGGTTCAATGCTGTTTTTTTCCAGAATGTCCTTAATCTGCCCTGAACCTGCCTTGCCTCGAATGATATCCATTGAGACACTTTCATGCGAAATGCCATATTTTTCCATGAAAAAATTCTCGAACGAATGGCTGAACGGGAAATGCCCTATATCATGTAAAAGGGCTGCTGCCTTCAATTCTCCAATTCGTTTTGAACTCAGTTTTTCTCCCATTTTTTCTGCTATGTGCATTGTTCCAAGCGAATGCTGAAATCTTGTCTGGGTCGCGCCGGGAAAAACCATGTGGCACAGACCAAGCTGCCCAATCCAGTGAAGCCTTTGAAATTCTTCTGTGTCAATGATCTGCAGAAATTCCGGCTTGACCTCTATGGGGCCCCAAATGGGATCCTGTATTATCTTGAACATGTTAATACTCAATACCGAACGTTCCTGGTTCGGGCTTGGCGTCCTGTGAAGTTTACCCTTCAATTCTCTCGACCCCGCTCTCCAGAAGCACCGTAAGTTCAGATTACCGTTGCTCCCTTCCGGACCTGGCGGATTTTCTGATAGATATAAGGCCATGATTCCTTTGACTCATGACCATATAACCTTCGGTCCACTGGTGCGAAATTTCATCGATCATTGAAAGCTTCACAGAGGCCAGGTTTACCTAGCCAGGAAGTCATCCCCACGTATAGACTTTGGGTCACAGAGGGCGCCTACCCCTCCGATCAAGTTCGGTAAACCTTTATCAATAACACTTTAATATTTTTTCTATACATACGGATCACTTTTTTTGACTTGAAGTTAAATAAAACAATTACCTGCAGTAATTTAAAAATATAAAAATCAATGATAACTGCCATATCGGCTATATTTATATACAGGAAGTTTCATGCTTAATACGGGTAAAATGAAAATAGAAATCGGCGAGAAAAAAACCCTGGAATTTAAAAAAGAAGAATTCAAAGGAGCTGACACACTATTACCTGTTACTGTCTATGAAAACACACTAGTCAGCATCGAGCTACTCGAAATCAATAAAAGCATTGGAAAGGCATTAAAGAATATCATTGAATCATCAGACAAGGAGAACACATTTGTAACCATTCAGAGAACATCAATGAAAACCTATTTGATTTACCCCGGTGCAGCTGTGATTGAAAAGGTCAGAAAAAGTGTTTCTGTTTAGGCTTTCACAATTTCTTTTTTGTTTCCCTGCTTCCGACAAAATCCTGAATTAATTTGGCAGCAAGCATTGCGGTATTTCCATTGTCAAAATCTGGCGTGAACTCCAATACGTCAAAACCGTATGTTCTCTTTGCTGTTTTTCTGATGAGAAATCTCACATCTGTATCCTTCAGCCCATATGGTTCAGGAGTACCCACACCTGGTGCATATGCAGGATCTATCCCATCCATGTCTATGGAAAAATAGAGTTTTTCAGGCAATTTTGATTCGATATAAGAATAGGAACTTTCAATTCCTGATTTGTTTATATCCTCAGCCCTAAGGAAAGTCACGCTGTTGTATTCAGGATCCTCATACTCTTCAATCGAAGTAGATCTGGTTCCGAAGGAAAATATGTTTCCGGGGCCCAATATTTCAAGAGATCTTCTTGTGGCACAGGCATGATTGTTCCTGTTGCCCATATAATCGTTCCTGAAGTCGGAGTGCGCATCGATTATTATCATACCATGGCCCTGATAATTTCTTATGGAACCACCCGTTATGGAATGCTCCCCACCTATCATTATAGGTATCTTGCCATCTTTTCTTATTATGGAAACGACATTTTCCACTGAATCTACTGTTTCATCAGGGCTCTCCGTGACATACAGATCCCCGATATCACACATGCCTGCTTTGGTAAAATCAACACCATAAGTTACATCGAATGATTCAAGGTTGTCGTATGCTCTTCTGACCTCCAGGGGGCCCCTTGAAGATCCTCTCCTGAAAGAGGATGTATAATCAAAAGGTACGCCAAATACTACGTATTTTGAGTCTTCATAATCAAAAACTGCGTCTGCCAATTTTCTGGGTGAAGCGTAGGCAGAGAGTTCTATTCCATGATCTTTCTGACTCCCATTGCTTCCCAATAGGATACCTCCGTTCCAGCATTAACTTTTCCAACTTGCGTATCATCTATTGTCAGGATGAATGTTTCATATGTTTCTGTATCCATAAGCTGTGCTTCCTTGTTATTAACGCTAAGAACCTGGGCATTTTTCTTTTCTATAATTGGAACTTTTACCTTGTGCTTAACCGGATAAACGACGCTTCGCTTCTGATTGTCGAATATACCTATAGCAACTATTCGTCCCTTGGCTTCACCATGCTTCCCCGGTTTGGACATGTTAATTTCCATAATCTTGCACGGAGCATCATCAATGAGCATGTATCTTCCTACTTTCAATTCCCTAACTTCAGCTTCCTGCCAACTCATAATATCACTGCCATATATTTTTTGATAATATATTTTTTTATTTTACCCGGTCTTGCATGCGAGAATGATATATAATCCGTTCGAATATGGATTAAATGTTTTGAATGAAAATTAACAGAACATATTCAGTTGCGATCATTACACTAATCGTGATGATCCCACTTTTGTTTTTTATTTTTATGTATGATATTTCAGAGTTTTCAGTGCCTTCTCCTGAATTTAACAGATTTTACGTGTACAGCATGACTTATGGATTCCTTGCTTCTTTAGCTGCTATAGTCCTATCATTTTCAATGAGAAATATGAAAAAAAGTTCGTTGCCCTATGGGTTGGCCCTGATAAATGGCGTGCTGTGGTTCGTGGATGGAATTTTGCAGTTGCAGCCTCAGATGCCCTATGGATTTCTTGCTTTCGTAATTTATCCCGTTATATCTGGAGTCCAGTACGATTCATTGTACAATTTCCTCATGATTGGATACAATATATGGATCATACATCCTTATCAGTTCAATGCCATCAGTGGGGCAATTCAACTGTTCCTTGGAATTTCTTTCATTTTCAACAGATCTGAAAGAGGGTTGAAAATCATTGCATATGTCACTATTGCCTGGAGTCTGATCATATGGGTATTTGGAGAGGCATTTGGTGGAATATTCAGCGGAATTCCTTCCTATCTTACCGGTTTCCCTGGTTCAGCATTCGTATATGTTATAATGACGGTTCCATTTATTTCCGGATATTTCAATTCAAAAGAGAAACTTGTAAATTATTTCACTTACTCTGTGATTATTTATTTCACCATATCTGCTATTCTTCAGGCAATTCCCGGGAACGGATACTGGCATAATGGGGCGTATGCAAACATTGTGTACTCCAGTCTTTTTAACCTTGGCGAACCTTATATCCTTTATTTATTTCTCAACAGCCTTTGGCCTGCTTTAATTTCCTTCAATTATTACCTGAATGTCATATTCGTAATAGTTCCCGTAGCACTCATAGTATTATTATACAGTAAAAATAGGATTTCATTTTTATTCTCTGCAGCTTACATTTTTCCTCTCTGGGTCATATTTCAGAATATGGGTATTTACGTCAACCCTTCGACAGATCCAAACAGCGGTTTGCCCCTTGTCATGCTCCTTCTTTTCCTGTATTTGTACACGTATGAGCCATCAATTGTCGGGAAAACAATAAATGGAAGAATAGAAAATAAAATATCCTGAGTATTGCTTACTGGGTTAAGGGTCTGTGGGGTAGCCTGGTATCCTTCCAGCTTCGGGAGTTGGAGACTCCGGTCCAAATCCGGGCAGACCCATTATTTCTTTTAGAACTATTTTTACGGTACAATATATAATGTTTATCTATATTTGATGCAAACCATTAGCCACATTAAAACAGTTCAAATCTAATTCTGATTAATAAAAGAAAAGCATTGAAATCATTAAACAAATGGACTGCTGATTGCAATACCGGGTATTCTGATAAAATCCTTTTCGTTTTCAGTCATAATCTTAATAATCCCATTTTCCTTCATTGTTTCAGCTATTAAGGTGTCAAGGAATGGTGTCTTGTAGATTTTTGAAATGCTTAAAGCCGTTTTTACTGTAAGGTGATTATAGCTTATTTTCAACCACTTTGGAGAAGTTACATAAGATTCCACAATAATTTTTGCAGTATCTGTTTTCACACCTAATCTGCGTGTAAGAGCGTTGAACAATTCAACAAGTATTTGATTGGATATTACTCCTTTCACCTCACCGGAAAACACTTTTTTGACAAATATCATGCATACTTCTCTTTTTTCTGGCTCAGACAGATCGTAGGCATAACAGAGCACATTAGTGTCAAAAAAAAATTCATCTTTCATACAAATCTTCCCTGCTGAACTTCCATTTTTTCATTTTAATCCCCTCGTTCAGGAACCTCATATTTTCCCTAAGAATATCCTGATCGTCATTATTGAGCCATTCTTCAAGTGCTTCATTGAAAGCTTTACCAAGAGATCCCTTTCTGTTTCCAAACTTAAGCTTAGCTTTCTCTTTAACCCTTTTTTGTAAAGATTCATCGAGATTTACAGTCACTGTTTTTCCCATAATACAAATATAACTTTATATCTATTAAACATTTACATAAATGACAAATGTAAATCTTTTGCTTTCCATTCAATTCTTGTTTCCTCAGAGTCACTCTATGCATATTGCCGTTAATTAGCTAAATTGTTTATGAATAAGTATTCTGCTCACAAACTTTTATTCCTTTCCTATCAGTATAGTTAAAACCGAAATTTAAAAATCATTTCCTAAGAATTGTCCCATATACTTTCAGGCACCATAAGACTTATCTTACCGCATAACCTCATTTATGTGTGGATAAGGATTCTGCTTACAACTTTTGTACACATTGGCTGGCAGCATGGACTGGTAACGATCCTGACAAGCTAATGAAGTTCTACGCCATGGATGCGTATTATCTTGATCCTGCCAATCCAAAGGGCCTTAATGGAAGCAGTGAAATTTTTCCTTACTTTCGTAAACTTTTAGCTCGTAACCCTGATTGGAAGTGGGACTCTGAGGAGATATTTTCTACCCTATCTGGTTTCGTTCTTAAGTGGAGGGCAGTTATTCCAACATCCAGTGGAACAATACAAATAAAGGGGCTTGACATTGTAGAGATCCGAGAAGAACTTATTACTCGCAATGAGGTTTACTTTGACAGATTGCCATTACAGAATCCCAATAAATAAACTCTTTTTGAAGATTGAAATACAACAAAGAATGAACAACTATAAATCCAACAATTCTGAAAAAACATCAATTCAATAAAACACAATGGAAGGAGGGAGCAATTTAATGGATTGTGTTGATACGTGTTTTTATCAGGCACAATACCTGTCCTGAGAAACGTGAATAAAAGTGCGTGACAATGGCTACTTGGATCATTTGAGTATTTTTTTATGTCAACAAATTTAACTTTACTTACCCCTTCATAAGATTTTGGAAATCTATCGTCATTAGAAATCAGAAATCTGGCCGGATTTAATTGCGGTTGCTAGAATCATAGAAACTGGAAGTTTCAAACATGTTTTTGCTCTGACCTTAGTTGAGGTAACTGTGATATCTGCTGTTGAAGGAACTACCATCATACGTTTATCCGCGATGCCTGCAGAAAGAAATTGTTCAGCCTCAGACTTCTATTCTCTGGGTAGAATCACGTCAAGATTTCTGAAATAACCTGTGTTGGTATAACTGCATCCAAGTTTCTTTTCTCAACAGAAAGTAGAACCACTTGGAGTGCGAATAATGTTTTATTTACTTGTTAAGCACATTAACTGTAAACGCCAAGTGAAATTTACCCATTATCGGCAATTGAAAAGTATCCAAAAAAGGCAGAACAGGATCAGAACTGCAGAAAGGACGATACTGGGAAGAGAGGAAAGGATATATTCCCTTACCAGAAGATCAAAGGATGGAACATGGTCAAAGAAGTGATCGGGATTATATTTCGGGAACAAGATTCACTCCGTAGTTGGGATGGACATGTCACCCATCCATGACTTTGTTGTGACTGATGCTTCCAAACATAATTCACACATCGATCCTGGCATTCCCAATTATCATAACAGAGGAAATTCGGATTCAGGAACACGAGGCATAGATGCAACCATGGACAAAGCCTCAAGGAATCATTCCCTGACCATAAAACAGATCAGGAGGAATCTCAGAATAACAAGGAAGAGATCACCTTGCGAGAGGCCCTATTCTATCATGAAGAAAATATTTCATGGCAATCTTGTATTCATCACCATGGTGAGGAGGGTAAGAGTCAGGGCAACATTCATGTGCCTTGGACATAATCTTCTCATGCCTATCTCACTGGAAAAGGAAGGCGGGATAGTTCAGCACTCATTAATTGATGAAAAAAATAGAATAAAATAGATAGAAAATATGGATCATGGGCCTGTCTTTTTCCATAATCTGTTTTAAAATTTTCGTAAAATGAATCAGAGTCAGAATCTTTGTAAAAACTTGGTGTAATTAGGAAACCTCTTCAGTATTTGAATCTCTTTTCATACTCCTTGTGTGGAAACCACTCCAACAGAATTGCAATTATTTCAACTTCACTCCCAGCAACGGAATAAATCAACCTCCAAGCGTTGGGTAAGTTGTATTTCCATAGGTTGTCGATCTTATATTTGCTCACGTAAGTTTTTGGTATTTGCAATTTTGGTATCTGAATACCACAGAAAGGATTTTGCTTAAGGTCGTCAGTCGCCCGTTCCATGAATTTGTAAAGTGAAGGATTATCCGTCTTCATCCTGAGATAGGCTTTCTGGACATCTTCATCTGCAAATACCACTGTGATCCTCTTATCAATCACTACTTCAACACCAGCTTGCTGTTACTGTACTTACTCACAAGTTCAGGATTCCACACCCAGATTATCTTACCTTTATCTTGGACAATCTTTCCTGAATCTTCCAAGTAAGAAATGATAAGGTTAAAAGTTTGGTACATCACTTTTTTTTCCAGTGAAAGCCAAAGCTGCCTCTTTGATGGATATTCTTCCGCTTTTCTCAGGGCATCTTCTACCATGAGAACTGTGTCCAACCTCGGATAGTGTATTATTGGCTTGTTCTCCATTAGATTGTATATTCTTATATAATATATAAACGTATATACGTCCTTCATTGCACGAAATGAAATGTAATTGCTTTGCAAAACCAACCGTTTCCTAAAAGAATTACCACGAAGGATAAGTTAGTCATATGCCTAAGAGTTTACACAGGCTCACTTGAGATCATCAAGAGCCGTGTTCCCGATATCATTTCCGGGATTTCTCATGAGTTCTTCCATGATTCGTTTTTCCGCTTTTCTGTGATGGATAACGAATGTTGGTCCACGAATTCCAAGCTTCGCAGCCAACTCTTTGACTCCGATCTTCTTTGGGAAATCATAATAGCCATTCTCGAAGGCAGTGATTATGACTTCCCTCTGCATGTCCGTGAGCACATTCAAGGGCGAATCGGATGAGAACGAAGCGTCCTGAATGGATGAAACTTTGTAAGGGATCTGTGATTCTTCTGCCATCTTTAACAGTTTCTTAATCGCGGAGACATTTCCCAGATAGGCAACCTTCACCCACCCATTTTCGTATGGATGGAGATCTGCATTTCTCTTGGCGGTCATCCTCAGTCTCTTCTTAATGGTTCTAGCTCTTGTGTTTCTGCAACGAAGCAGAGCACACTCTGAAGGAAAAGTTGACTACCTGAGCGCCTTGGCGTTAATGGGAGGGGGTCGGTTTCCCGCTTTTGTACCTATCGGAAGGTGCCCAGATGGGATGGTGGTCTTTCCAAGAAATATTGTTTCTAATCATTGGTGTGATTGCTCTCATCGCGTTCCTTTATCTCAGCATTAAGGGCTCAAGTCCACTTATCCCATTGGGGTTCCTCAGGGAACGGAATGTCCTTATCGCAAACACGATTGCTTTTCTGGCGGCGATGGCAAACTTTGTGGCCTTTTACGCCTTCATATATCTAGCAGAATTGCAAAAGCCCTATGGTTTCTCCCTGAATGTCCTGGAAGCAGCAAGGGCACTTTTGCCCGCAATGGTCGCCATGTTTTAGGCGGGATACTTGCCGGGACAGGGACTTCCAAGATTGGACCAAAACCGATAATTTTTGTAGGATCTTTGTTGATGTTGTTGAGCTTTATTCTTTTCATGGTAAACAGGGCAACGGTTTTTGACCTGCAGATGGACGCAGCCGTTTCTCTTGGAGGAATGATGCCATCGTTTGTATCCGTGGTTAACATGATTTCAGTGGCACTTCCGAGTGATTTCATTGCCGTGTGGCAGTCGGTCAACAACACATTGAAGAGCGTGGGGAACAGTGTGGGCCATGTTGTGGCCACAACGATCATGGCGCAATATACCGTCGCCGACACTGGTTTACCGTCAGGGGTTGCTTTCGATTCTATGTTTCTGCTGTCAATAATCATATCGATAATGATCATAGCGATCACCCTGTTTATCAGCAACTACAGGCTGGCACAACCGAAATAAAGCTGGGAATCGACGAGTTCGCAATGAACCATTAATCTATCTTGAAGGTCCGTACCGTATTGATTCCAGAGCATTATTGCTCTGGGTCGGAATTGTTGGAACGCTTCAATAGAGTCAGAGTACAAATACAATTTTGCGCGAATCCATAGCTGTTTGCAGCTGGACTGCGTGTAAGATTGGTTTCAGACAAATTTGGAACAAGGATAGGTAGGGAGTCACTTAATTGATTAAGTGGATACAAGACTTTATCAGGCAACAAGACCAGCCCTGAGAAATACACGCAATAGTACCTGATCAAGGTCACCTGGATCATTTGAGTATTTCTAACACATCCGTGGATTTAATTGTACTGACTCCTTCATAAGATTTGGGAAATCTATCGTCATTAGAAATCAGAAATCTAGCCCGGCTTTTGATAGCGGTTGCTAGAATCATAGAATCATGCAGTTTCAAACCTGTATTTGCTCTGACCTTAGCTGAGGTAATTGCGATATCTAAGGTTAGAGGGACTGTTATCATACGTTTATCAGCAATTACTGCAGAGAGAAACTGTTCAGCATCAGAATTTCTATTCTCTAGGTAGAATCCCGTCAGGACTTCTGAAATAACCAGTGTTGGTATAACTGCCTCCAAGTTTCCTTTCTCAACAGAAAGTAAGACCTCTTTGGAGTATGAATAATGCGTCGCTTCCTTGTTGAGCACGTTAAGAAAAACGTTTGTATCGATACAGGCTCTAATCCCACTCATCTCTAATGCCTCTAAGTGTTCTTGAAGCTTCTTTCCCGAGTGGCCTGGCCTCATCTAAGACGGAGACTAAGCTATTCTTCTGCGCTTTCTTGATTATAACTTCGCCATCTTTCTTCTCAAAGAGAATCTTGTCCCCACCTGAAACTCCCAATGCATTCCTGATATCCTTCGGGATTGTGATCTGACCTTTTGAGGTGATTTTTCCTAGTTCTATCACTTGCGCATTACCAATGAGTAATGAATTCATTACATTTAATCATTTCTATTTAACAGAAATACCTGCTCTTCGACCAGATCGGTGATCACTAACTAAGGATAGGTAATTAAGTAGATATTTCTGAATACGGAAATTTTATTGACAAAGTCTCACAAGAATATCGGCAAGCTCCTTCGGCTTGGTGACCATCGGATAGTGACCAGACCTCATGATAGTGATTTTTCCGCTCAAGTCCGTTCCATTCATCCCGTCTTTGGTCTTGCCATCTTTCGTACAGAAAACGTATGCTTTTCTGATGCTATCATAGCTTGGTGAAAGTGAGATTGTGTCTTGGAACATCTTTATTGGGTGAGGAATCACCTTGGATATCATCCATTTCGTGTCCTGAGCTTCCAAGTCAAATGCCATCCCCTTCAACATTTCCTCAGTCAGAGGCCACTTTAACCCATCTCCATCATCCCTGCAATCTTCTAGAACACTCTCTCTTCCCTTTTCTGACCACGAAGTGAAAATGCCTTGAGGTAGTTGCGTATTTCTGGGAATGTTTGCGTCGAGGTAAAGGAGAGTCATTATTTTGTCTGGAATTTGATCCGCAATGCCTGCTACTACAATGCCAGCGAAGCTATGACCAACCAGTATAACATCCCGAAGGTCTTCATATTCAATGATATTTCTTACATCCTCAATTGCAGTGTTAAGTCCAATGTGCGGGTTTGAAAGATGAGACCTTTCTCCCAGCCCGGTGAGCGTAACCGGGACCACATCATGCCCGTATTCTTCCAAAATCGGAGCAAGTTTTTTCCATACCCAGCCGCCAAGCCATGCTCCTGGAACGAGAACAAAAGTCGACATGAAAAGTTCATTGCTTGACTGATAAATAGTCTTTCATACGGCTCGCTCTCTGCCAAACAGGAACATAAAGGATAGGTAGGGAGTCACTTAATTAATTAAGTGGATAGAAACTACAAACTCTTACACATCTGTGTAGGTTACTATACTAAACTTTAATTAGCTATGGATAATTACACAAGTATGGAGACAACAATTCAGGTCAAGAAAGACCTAAAAGACAGACTTAATGCTCTGAAATTATACCCCAACGAGTCCTACGACTCAGTGATAAGAAGACTATCTGAACTCGCTGAAGATGAGGAGCCTCTTTCTAAAGAGACTATTCAAGGAATAGAAGAGTCACTGAAGGACATTAGGGAAGGAAAAGTTTACACTACGGAGGAAGTTAAAAAGAGGCTAAAAATTGACTGATTACGAGGTCAAGTGGACAGAATCATCAGTCAAGGGATTGGAAGAATTAAACAAAGCTGACTCCGAAAGAATTCTGGAGAAAATGAGAATCGTTAGCAAGAACCCATTTCATTACGTTAAACGGCTCAAAGGGGTTCCGCTTTACAGTCTAAGAATCGGAAAATACAGGGTAATCATGAGCATCGAACGAAATCGCCTTGTGATTCTAATCATGGATGTTGGAAACAGAAAGAATGTATATGACGATTTGTAAAATCTAACGGAGTAGGATTAAACTTCTTTTGACATTCTTACCCAATTCTTGGAGAATTCTTCCGACATTCCGAGAACCTTAGAAAATCCACTGTGCTCATAGAATGTTATTGCCCTATCGTTTATTTTTAGTGTGTCCGTGACTATCGCTTTCAAATTGTCTAAAGGGATAATTCTTAACAAAAAGCTACCTATACCTCTACTTCTGTATAGAAAGTCAACAACTATTTCTTCAATATAGAATTCATCAGAGGAACATCCATGCTCAGAGAGAACTTTTTTATTCTGACTTCCAGCTAGCCATCCAACTATTTCCGAATCTATTTCGGCAATCAAGCATAAGTATTTGCCATTGTTTACGTAATCCTCAACAAAACCCTTATCGATTACCAACTGATTATTCTTTGAGGAATTTCTATTGATTATCAGGTATTGACTCAGTGATTTTTCCAGCATCTCAAACATTCTTTCAATGTCAGATGCATTTGGTTTCGTTAGCGAGATTTCTAACTTTTTCAATGTAATTATAATATTGATAATCTACATTAAAAATTGTATATATATGGTAATTCATAGGAGAGGAAAAGTATAGGTCAAGAGGATAGGTAGGGATTTGAACCCTAGTAAATGGGATCTGCAGTCCCACGCATCACCTCTCTGCCACCTATCCGCAATTCGGGTATTCCAAAATACATATTTATTTTTCCCTTCGAATCCCCACTAGTTTTTCCAAAAATAATAGGTTTCTAAAGTTGGGCCTTGAAAAACTATAAGTGATCATAAACTTAACCATGATGGCATCCCCCAAACCCTTAACAACATTCAAGGCGGCCCCACTTACATTTATTCCCTTTTCCATTGCTTTGGCAATTATTGCGATTATTATACCAATCTACCTTTATCCTGGTTTTTTTGTTGCCGACTTTTTGAACCTTTTCCCCTATGTAATAATGCTTGTCTTCATTTTTTATTATAACAGGGAAAGGTACAGGAAAATTGCAACAATAGAAATTTATGAGGATCGGCTCTTTATCATCAAGAAATCCGAAAAAAACAGTGTGAAATTTAATGAGATATCTGAAATCAAAAGATTGCCGGAATATGGAAAAAAACTTTTTTCTTTAAAACTTGAAAGTGGGAGAAACGTTGGGCTATATGACAGATATCTAATGGATTGCAAGACCAATTTTATAGATTTTCTGTCAGCAAGATCTGGAATAGAGATACTTGCCTCATAGTGAATATAAATATCAGAATATGATGTATTCAGAATGGCGAAATCTGACATGCCCCATGGAAAAAAGAGCAATGCCTACAAATTTATTGCTTTGATGGCCATTGTGCCAATTTCCATAGAAATTATGCTATTTTTCACTACCAATGTCGTCCGTATTGATTTTATTTTTTATACTATCATTTTATCATTATTTTGGATCATTTTATCCTTCTTGACGGGAAACAATTCAGTTTATTCGTTATTGTTTTTTCCTTTCATCATTTTTGAGATATTCATGGCAATGATTGATCAGAATCCTGCATCACTTGTATTTGATAAAAACATGATATTGATCCTTTATATATTTAGCAATTTCGTGACCGGTGCTTTCCTTTTGGAAAAAAGGACAGGCAGGAAATATGTAAAGAAAAAGAAAGTAATGTATGAGGATGAAATAAAGGAAGTCTTAAAGGAATTTGAATATCTTGAGCCCCCCTCTTAGGAAAATTTTCAGTATCTGTATCCTCTTGATCTCAATTCATTCATTCCGCCGTCTATATTTGCAACATTGAATCCCCTGTCAGCAAGAAACATTGTTGAGTACATGCTCCTGTTTCCATGTTCACAAACAAGCGCGTATTTGTCGTTCCGTTCCAGAGATTTATAATTCTGGAAAAGTTCATTCATAGGCATAAGTATTGCATCTTCTATGTGACCAGAGGCCCATTCAAAGGGTTCCCTCACATCAATGACCTTCCATTCATCCCTTTGCTCAAAATATTGCTCAGGAGTCAGATTTTTTGCATGGGACTCGGTGAACTCCCCTTCCCTGAGAAAATCTGAGTAAAGATAGATGATCGGATCAATCCCTTTGGTTGCAAGGGTCCCCCTGATCTTATTTGCATATGCCTCATTGGCTGCAAGAAAAACCATTTTTTTCTTTGAATTTCTGGCATATTCAGCAATATCGTCAGGCCACCTTTTTTCATAGAATGTTGCAAGGGCAGAATTGGGTATGTGTGAATCCATGTATTCCTCAAATGTTCTGGTATCTACCAGTTCCGTTTCATTTTTTTTGAATGATTTTGTATCGTCCTGTATAGACATATATGTTCCATATCAATTTTACATAAATACATTTTTTGTATTATTATTTACTACAAGTAAATATTTTTTTAAAAATAATATAGATCATATTCCAGAATTCTGAATTCCCATATAGAAATCAATGCTTCTTCCGGGGGATAGTGCGTGGAAGATCAGAATTCCTGCTATGAAGAAACATTCCCTGCATCCATGTCCAATGAATAAGGAGAACATCCTGAAAGCACCGGATAATGAGCCTTTTCTTTTTATGCTGTATATAATATCATTTGCATGCATTTTTTCCATAAATACTTGGTTGAATAAATCATAATTCTTATTGCTGCTGGAAAGAGTCCTGGAGAGAAGCTCGAGATTTTCCATTGATTCAGTCGTGAATTTATGTTTTGCAAAAATAAACTTCTCTCTTGAAGCTTTGATTCCTGTGACGCTTTCATGTTTACGGTAAAGGGTGAGTTTCTGCCCCGTTATTCCAATTTCTTTCCCATAATCTACTGCCATTAAGAAAAGCGCCTTATCGAGGCTTCTGTTCAGTTTTTTCAACACAGATGAATATTTCTTTGCAAAATCTGCACGTATTGAAATGCATGAAACATACCAGTCAGCTCTTTTTGAAGTTAGTTTTCCTGTTTTTATCGTCCTGTTTTTCCCAGAAAGATCAAATTTTAGCATTTCACTTTTGTTATTATCCGTCATAGTCCCCATATTAATGTCAAATTTCGTATCTTCCGATATGACTTGAATATCGTTATGTATATATGACATTCCCGGATTTTTTTCAAATATTTCCAGAACCCTTGAGATCTTTTCACTGTGGAACATGTCATCATCGTCAAGAAAACAGATTATGTCACCATTGCTTGAATCGATACCTGCAGCTAATTTCTCTCCAAAGCTATCCTTATCTGTAATAATGTTCCTTATTGATTTGCCTTTCATGAATTCGCTAAGTTCGGGGTCATCAAAATTGCTTACAATGATAATTTCAATCGAAACATCATGTTTTATTTCCTGATGGAGGATAGATTCTATAGCATCCTTCAGATACTTCTTCCTGTTGTGAGCAGTTATGACCACAGATACTTTTTTTTCAGCTTTCATATAATTTTACCAGCCTACCCATAATGGTTTCTGTTGCATAATTTCCTTCAAGCTTTTTCCTGACAGAATCCAGATCTGATATTCTCCTGTAATTCACGATGGCTTCCCTCATCCGGGAAGGGGAATCAACAATCTGAAGCATTCCACTGCCGGATAGCTCCTTCGCAATACCGGCATCAGCAGATATGACTCTTGCTCCTGAATAAACGGCCTCTACAATTGCAACTCCAAAGGATTCGAATTTAGACGAAAAGAGAAAAGCATCTGATCCTCCCATCAGAGTATATAGATCCTTATCAGGGATATTACCTGCAAAGATCAGGCTGACTCCATTTTCAGAAGCAAGTTGTTTCAGGTATCCAACATACGATTGATCAGGGGTGTTTCCTGTGAGCACAAGAGGCTGCTTCAATCCCTTGATCGCTTTAATGATAAATTCTATATTTTTATTTCTTTGGAGGCCCCCAGAATGAATGAAGTATTTCCCCATTTCCAATCCGTATTTGGATGTGATTTCATCGACATTCCCGGATACCGATATCCTGTGAAAGTCCACAGGATCCGGAATGACTGATATTTTATCCCCAAGATCAGGTGCAAGTTCGGTGGTTATTGCTTTTTCTTTTTCAGTGAGTGAAATGATGTGATCAAATTTAGCAAGGAAAGATGGCATGAATTTTCGGTAATATACAGAATTTATTGTTCCTCCATAAATAAGCTGGTAAAACCCATGTGCTGTGAACAGTTTTTTGCCATTTATTCTGTTCAGATGCAGGTAAAGATAGTCAGAACTCCATACTCTCTGACCATGTATGTGATATATGTCCGAATTGTTTCCCCTGAGCAGTTTCCAGTAATCTGATGGCGGGAATCTGAATTTTCCAATTCTACGGAGATTTATGCCATGATACTGGATCTTTTCGCTGTTTTTCAGTGCCTGCAAATCTTCCAAATCAGAGAAGACGTGCATTTCATTCCCCATCTCGGAAAGTGCATCAACTGAAGTTTTGACTACCCTTTCGGTTCCTCCAGTGTGAGGAAAATAATGATGGCTTGTTACGGAAATTTTCATTGAAGTTCACTTTTGAGCTTTTCCAGAATCTCTCTGATGCCGACTTCGAGTGCAACTGGATTCTTTACGGGAGAATTTCTTGCTACCAGGTTTTCTGCCTCTTCAAGCACATAGGGCCTTTCCTCAACTTCTATGCTTTTTCCGGTTAAAGATTCGACCATTTTGATAAGCTGGTTCACAGATGTGCCTTTCCCTGATCCCAGTTCATAATCTCCTGATTTTATATTCCCATTGACCACTTCCAGGACAGTTTTTGATAAATCCTTCACGTTAAGATAATCCCTCACATGAGAACCGTCACCAAATCTTATGGCTTTCTCCCCTGAAAGGGCTGCTTTGGAGAATAAATACACTGCACCTTTTCTTGCATTCTTTCCATAAATGTTGAAAAGCCTGAAAATAACTGCTCTTGTTCCGTAAAGATTCCTGTAAAGGTTGATCCATTCTGTCCCATGTTTTTTTGACATGGAATATGCATTGGTTGGCTCTGCAGTTGATCCTGATGATGGGTACAGGAAAAGTGCATCAGATTTTCTTGCCATTTCAAGGCATTTCATTGTGAGGGCAAGGCCATCTGCAAAATATTCATATGGATAGTTCAGTGAATTTCTTATTAGAGTCCTGGCACCAAAATGGAGTATAATATCAAATTTTGATTCTTCAGGTATTCTGTCTTCTATATCTACACCGACCGGATCGTATCCACTGTTCCTGAGATCTTCCATAATCTGTGATCCAATGAAACCCCTGCTCCCCGTTACCAGTATTTTCATAGCAATGAAGTGAAAACAATAAATTAAATGTTTTCCATAGGATTCATTTTGATCTTCTGATTAAGATCAATCAATGTTGAGAAAAACATTTCATTGATCCGCCCTGATGAATAATTATCCATGAAGAAATTCCTTCTTTCTTCCCTGTTCTTCCTCAAAATTGCAATCCTGTCGATTGCATTCCTGATCTCATCAGAAACGGCCTGAGGATTGCTTTTGATGAACTTGATAACTTCATGATTTTCCGCTTCCCTGAATGATGATCTTATTACCGAACCTGCAATGATGTAACATCCTGCAGACATTGCCTCTATGACTGTATAAGGGAAGGAATCCCAAAGGGTTGGGTAGATGAAAATATCGCTGTTGCAGTACAGATCATGAAGATTACTGTCACTCACCCTGCCTAATACCCTTATTCCATTTTCCTGATCTTCCTGTACCTGCAGCGTGCCGGCACCAATTATGGAAAGCGTTGAATTGTCCTTGGCATGAGACATCTTCCACCCATTTATAAGAATGTCAATCCCTTTTATTTTTTCCATCCTCCCCACATAGAGAAATTTAATTTTCTCATCCATTCCGGAACTTTTGCATACCATTTCCGGTGTTCCGTTAGGCAATTCCATAACCACGCCCCTTTTGGAAAATTCCTTTTTAAGTTTGTCTCTTCCAGGGTAGACATGAAAGGCAGAAATATTTCTATAAATAATGCCAGAAGCGTACAGTTTTGCCTTCATAGTGTTCAATAACCCCTGATCATGAAATTCTGTGTGAGATGATCCCATCAGCACTTTTCCTCTGAAAAGCCTCCAATACTGATTCTTTGTAAGATAGATCACTTCACTGCTATCTTCCCGGAGATTAATCCTGTAGTACCATGCAGTGAAAAATAGAAAAAATGGCAAAAGGAAGTTGTCAAGAGTAAATGACATTATCCTGTTTCTCCTGAAAAATCTAAATTTGTTTTCAAAAAGGTTCAATTTTATACCCTTAAATTTTTTTAAATATTGTGATTCTTCTTCGAGCCTCTTCTGATCTGAATAACTGGTGCTTATTATAGTGATTTCAAAATTCGATGGAACAGTGCTCAATGTGTTGATAAGCCACCTCTCAACGCCACCACCCATTGCAGGATCCGTTATAATATGAAATCCAAGGTGTGGTGCGTTGCCGGGCATATCATGTGAATATCATCGGGTATAAAAATTTAAGAGCACTGTCCAATTTTATATCATACAACTCGTACAGGCTTTTGAAATATGGCATGTTGTGTTAAATTAAATAGTAACTCTCAGGAATTCTTAATTACTTTTCGCTCGCATTTATCGTAATTCACTGTGAAAAAGACTTTTCACCCGCAATGGTTAAATTTATAGTTTCTATTATTTTATCGGAAAAGAATAAGCATGAGAATAAAGTTTCATTCTATTGCACAGCATTTTAACAATTCTGCAGCCAATTTTCTTAAGGATGGCTACAACACTCTCGCAATTCTTATTGCTACCGTGTTTGCAATTATTTTCTGTTACATTTCAATTATGAGATATCTGTCACTGACTGAAAATGTACTTGATCTCGGTGTTAATGCAGAACTCCTTTATGGTGTACTCAGAGGGGGCCTCTTCGCTACCCCGTCCAATCCCTATCCTATCGCCTTTGCAAAGCTCATCTATATACCGCTTGGTGTGATTTATTATGCTTATTCAAAAGAGTGGATACTTCTCATATACCAGAATATTTTTCTTTCGCTCTCGCCGATCGCATTGTATTTTATTGGAAAGCAGTCCGGCCTTACTAAAAGAATGTCAATCATAGTTGAAATACTCTTTTTCCTTTATTACCCATTCAGTGGAGTATACTGGTTCGATTTTCATATGATGGCTTTTTTCCCCACACCTTTTCTTTTTGGAATTTTTATGTACAGAAAGAACAGCAGGATGTGGATTCCATTGCTTTTTATTGCTGCAATAACAGATTATATGGCCCCTATAATCGTGGGCTGGTTCCTGATCATTGAGATAGGCAAAAAATTGAAAAATCAGGAAAGTTTCAGAAAACTGTCACCAGAATTATTTTCAATTCTTATTCTTTTCATCATATTCCTTCTTCCAACGCTCTATACGATGCATCCTTATTATTCGAATTACCTCAACGTCCAAAACAATATAGGCCTTTATCTTACGCCGACGCTGAAATATGACTTTGTCTTAAGAGTGCTTCTTCCACTCTTGTTCATCCCTCTTGCAGGGATAGAGTATTTTTCAATGATTATTCCATTTGCTGCCTTTGTCCTTTTCAACAACTACGCCCCTTACCAGAGCCTTTTGTTTTTCCAGTACCCTGCCCTTTATACCCCAATCGTCATGTTCTCCCTAATTGTAGGGCTTTCAAGGATCGAACATTCACTTAAGAACAGCAAATCAAAATTCCTGAGCATGAAAGGCTTGAAGATCATTACTGCTTATCTGCTTGTCATAAATATTCTGTTTTTCTCCTTTTATACTCCCATTGGAGACATGTACACCGGAACCATTGATAAAAATACTTTGGAACCACAACTGACCGGGGCAAACCAGTATTATGATATTGCAGCCAAGATGGTGCCTAAACCGTATGATTCTGCCATATTTGCAATGATGTCATATGTTCCCGCAGGTTCATCGGTACTTGTGCAGGGAAATCTTCCTGAATTGATGCAGAATCATGTAGCATATATGGGAATTTGCAAGGGGAATCCTGCACCGCAATACATTTTGAATGATCCTTACAATTATCAATTCTATAATGCACTTCCGGTTGCATCTCCGGGGATCAATTTTACATTTATTGGTGCTTCGAACCATTACATGCTCAATTACAATTATGGATTGTACTCTTCCTATGAGGGGGCCACACTTTACGAATTAAATTATAGTGGGCAGCCAGTTTCTTTCACCCCATTTACATGCGAGATCAATATGTCAATTACAGGAACTGCGTATAGATTACATTTTCTTCCACCGGGAGATTATAATATTTCCATTTATGGTGTGCCTGATTCGAATTCTACACTCATGATGGGGAACACCACAATTTTACACCCGGTGTTCTCTTCAGGAATTGAATATTTTAATTTCAACACCAACGTTTATTTAAGCGGTTTAGTACTATGGTTAAAAAATGCATCAGACTCTAACAATACTGTGTACATTACCCAGGAGAAGTTCTAGATGACAGACCGTTCCATTGTTGATACAAGGATTCTGCTTGAGAAATTGGGGTTTTTGGCTTTAGGTGCAGTTGTTCTGATTCTTCCTAATGGGCTCTATGCTGACACCGGTTACATATCACCCATTGCCATTTTGATGGAAATTGTATCATATGTTATCGGTTTTTTACTTATCGTGTATGGCCTTTCAAGCATCCGCTCCCAGATTGTAGACAGAAGGAATATGGTTATTTTAATGGCTTCTGCCATTGCAATAATGACAACGCTGTATCTCTTCTACGGTATTTTTGCAAAGAGCGGAATAACTGACGAGATGTACATAGATATCTATTCTGCAAAAACTATTCTTAACGGAATCAATCCTTATGGACTTAAAATTCCCATAGGTTCATTCATAGCAAATGGAGTTCCGATCTATTTTCTAACTCCCACAATGAATGGCAGTTATATTAATTCCCTGGAGTATCCTGCATTATCATTTCTCATCCTCATACCTTTTATCATTTTCAACATAAATCCGGTACTGCTTCCTGTCCTGTTTTCATCCATTCTAACGATTATTATAGCTGTGAGATACTTTAAAAGCTCTATTTCCTATGTTACACCTCTCGCAACCGCGTTATCATTGATCAACCTTAATGTGATTTTCTTTTCGCTGAGCGGTATGAATGATGTGGTATGGGCAGTATTTTTGTCCCTTTCAATAGTTTTCATTGGCAAAAAATTCACAGGAGGAATCTTTTATGGATTATCCATTGCATTTAAACAAGTTCCATTCATACTCTTTCCATTTTTGATAGTATACATATACAAAACATATGGTATGAAAAAAGCCCTGTATTTCATAATTTCTGCCATTCTTGTTTTCATGATTTTCAATCTTCCATTCATAATATGGAACCCGGGAACTTACATCCATTCTGTCATTTCACCAGAGTCCGCTTCACTGATAGGAATTGGCTTTGGCCCGTCCCAATTTGCATTTGCAGGATACGCGCCTTTTGTAAATAATTATGTTTTTGGAGTTGCCGCTGTTGTCTTTATACTGGTAGCACTTGCCCTCTACTACATTAATTTTGAAAAATACAAATATGCACTGACAGCTATTCCATTGATATTCTTCCTATTCAATTACAGATTGCTTGAAAATTACGTACTGTTCTGGCCCATAATTTCATTGCTGATGATTCCACAGATGTTTGAAAATTACACTCTGGAAGCAAAGAAAGAATTCGATATTCATAAATTGAAAAGTAAAATTGACTGGACAAAAATAAAACCGATAATCACTGCATTTTTCCTTGCCATACTGGTGATTGCCCCTGTCACTGCATTGGCGTACAGTTATGAAACATACCATAACAATGTAAACATCCTGTCTGTTGATGAACTTGGCACATCAAATGGGAATATTTCCAGCTTGTTAGTGAAAGTTGATATTCTAAACGGCAATTTTTCATTTCCGATGAATTTCAGGATCCTGACCGGGGGCCCCCTTCTTTACCCGAATGGATATCTCTGGAACGTAAGCTCTGTGAAGAAAATTTCAGCAAATGTTGAAGAATTTTCCATATATACAAACTATTCGGCACAGGAGATTACGAATGGAAATAGATACATCCTTGAGGTGTATTCCATAAAAATGTCCGGCTGGGAAGAGATCAGTTACAGCACTTCAGGACTCAGCTATTCATCTGTTTCCTGGTACTGACAGGACATGATTTTCAGTTTTTGGCTGCCAAAGTTCGTGAAGAAGATCATCAGAGTGGAAAACCTGACAAATTTTATGCCGTTGACTATTCTACATGCAATGTCCTGACATCGGAGAATATCAGAAGCCCAAGTGTGAATACAGCAGTGCCTATAGCAGCCAGAGTGAAATCGACATTCAGCCCAAAGAAAGATATGACTATTCCGCCAGCTATCTGTCCGACTGGCACAGCAGCGAAACTCCCAACCTCATCAAGGCTCAGGTATCTGGCCAGCATGTCGTTAGGTACGTATTTCTGTACTGCTGTAAGGAAAACATTGTTGCCAAAACCCCCAAATACTGTGAGAGTGAAGAGGAACCCAATTGCAGCAATGGTAGAATGGATCAGTACGAGACCAAATATCAAAAGTCCTGCAATTCCCCACGGGATTGTGTACCACTTTCCGAAGGATCTGTATGCATGCAACCTTCCGACCAGGAGTGAGCCCACACCGAAGCCTGCTGCCATAGAAGCTGAAATTAACCCAAAAACAAGGGCCCCCTGGGCGAGGATAACATTCACGTAGATCACAAGAAACGTGAAGAACATAGTAAGGAAGAAGTTGGCTCCAAATGCAGCAAGAGTGATTTTCAGAAGTCCCCTCTCCCCCCTTATGTATGCTATGCCGCCTTTTACCTGGCCGAAGAATGGTTTTTTCTTTTCCGCAGATGTGGACTGATCCTTTGGTCTGGTTGGTACGGACATTGCTACCATCGCTATGAACATAGCAGAAATCAGGTATCCTGCACTGTTGAATGTGAGAGTGAGTCCGGTACCGAATACGGCTATCAGTATGCCTCCCAATGGGCTGCCTATGACGGATGTGACCTCCTGAGCAATTGAGAAAAGGCCATTTGCGTTGGCCAGCTGATCTTTTTCAACTGCGACAGGAAGGAATGAATTGATAGCCGGGCGAAATAAGGACTGACCTATTCCAAGAATGAATACGGCTGCAAGAAGAGAAAACAGGTTGAATCCCGTAAATATAAGACTGGCGGCAAATATTATTAAAGTAAGTGCCCGAATGGAATCAGCCAATATCATTAGTCTTAGCCTATTATACCTGTCAGCTAGTGCCCCTGCGATTATGCCAAAGGTTATCCTTGGAATAAAACCGAAAATTCCTATCAGTGCAATGTCGAATGCAGAACCTGTTTCTGCATAAACAAGCCATATTATCGCCAGGGAGCCGGCAGAAGAACCCAGTGAGGAGGAAACTGAGCCACCAAATAGTTTTGCAAAGGCACGATTGTGGAACAACCCGGATTTCCTGCGAATGCCTGCAGTTCCTGAATCCACCATTTCAAGCGATGATGTCCCCTGAGTAGCTGAATTGTTTTCATCTGTAATGACCATTGCCGGTTTAGATAATGTATCCTCATTTAAACGATGCGTATCTTTAGGTGTGATTCTTAATTCAATATGGATCCGCCATATGTCTCATCCGGTTGTACTTGATTTTTCACTTGCCTATATCCAAAGCTACCAGTCATATCTTTTGATTTTTTGTTGAAGTAATATTTTCTACAGAATACAATGGAAAATACGCCGCTTTTAGATTTTTTACAATTACGATAGTAGAAAAGGCTTAATACCAAAGTGTTTAATGTATGGACAATTAGTTTTAAAATTTTCATAATTTTTAATTCTTATGGATTGTTTTTGTAATTTCTGGTAAACTTTTAAATACATTGTTATTAGTTAAGTATGGCTAACAGACTGACAACAATGAGAAAAAACAAAATGTTTTTATACCGCTTAATTAATACTATGTTATGATGCCAGAAACAAAAGACATTAAGATCACTTTGAGAATATCAGAAGACGATCTGGATCAGATTGATTCTTTTCTTGAAGAAAACCCAAAATTTGGCAATAGGTCGGAGTTTCTGAGAAATTGTGCGCTTGAATCAATATCGAGAATCCTGAATGTCAGGGGAGAGGGGCAGGGAGATCTCAAGCTCACTGAAAGAGAGAATATAATTATAGAAAAAATGATAAAGATGGGATATTACTACAACAGGGAAGATGCTGTAAGGTCCATAGTGGATTACTGTTTTGATACGGGAATAATAAAAGCAATTTTTGAAGACAAAATTAACAGGTTCACACAGATAGAGAGTTCCATTATGAGGGGCTACAATGTTCGTGAAGACAAATATGGGAGGTTGTAAAAATGGAAGTTAGAGAAAAAGCGCATGAAACTACAAGAGCTTTAGTCTACAACATTGACCAGAGTGCAAAATACAGCATTTACAATGGTATAAGCATACTGGTGATTGGAAACAGCATGAGCAGGATATTTGAAAAACTTTCTGACAGGACAGGAAAAGAAATTCCTGCAACCAGGACTGGAGTATATTTTGTAAAGGAAGTAAATAAAGGCACAAAGTTGGGAATGGCCCCCACCAGAGGATACTTGAACATCTCGAAAAACGAATTTCAAAGAGAAGCAGAGATGATAAAACTCATGGATGCAAATGGCTTGGAATCCGATGAGGAAATAGAAAAACTGGACAACCCCGATATCAAGATTATGGCACTGACAGATCTTGTCTCAGATTCTGATTTCAGGAAGGGCGCAGAACTTGTGGCGGGCATGATTGACCGTACATGCGCAACCATAATAGTGAGTGACTTTGATGACGAATTTGCAAGGAAAATACATGCATCGCTTGTCACTAAAATTCCAGTGACGAGAGAGGCAACAGCATCCTTTGTCATAAGAAACAGGGATCCATCAAAAGCAAATGTAGAGGCTGCAACGCTCATAAACAGCATAAAATCCAGGATGGATAATTTCACTGTTGTGGAAAAAAAGAGGCTGATGACAAAGATTCCTGTCATGGAAAACATCAAAGAAGACCTCGAAGACAAAATCATAAAAAATGTAATGGATTTTGTGGATATTGTACCCACAATCATTTAATTTATTTTGTAATTGAATTTCTTATTTCTTCCAGTGTCATTGTCCTTTCACAGTAATGGCATCTGTATAGATGTGTATCACCTTTCTTCTCCATGGTGAATACTGTTTTTACGGGTTCTTTCGCATTTGTGACGCAGTTCTGGTTCTGGCATTTTATTATATCATCCACCCGCTCAGGAAGAGATACATTGAACTTTTCCTTGATTGCGAAATTCTCCACTATGTTTATGGTAGCATTGGGGGAAATTATGCTGATGAGATCAAGTTCCTTTTTTCTGAGTTTCTTTTTCTCTATCTTAACCACATCCTTGTTGTTTCCATTGCTGCTTCGTACATTCATAAGGAGACTGACAGTGAACCCGGACTTGCCTGTAATCTTGAGAACTGAAAGGACTTCCAGAGCTGAACCCGGATGTATGTGGTCTATCACTATCCCATCCTCTATTTTGCTTATTTTCAATGTTTTTTCTTCTGACAATTTATTCACCTCCAAGTATCATATCCACAATGGCCATCCTGACGAAAACACCATTTTCGGCCTGCCTGAAATACATTGCCCTTGGATCATTGTCGACTTCAGGGTTAATCTCATCTACCCTTGGCAGAGGGTGAAGCATAATGGCTGTTTTTTTCATCTTGGAGACTGTTTCGGCATCGAAGGAGTATGAACCAATGACTTTGGCATAATCGTTGAGATCAACGAATCTCTCCTTCTGTATTCTTGTAATGTAGAATACATCGCTCCTGTTGAGAACCTCATCCAGATTGGTGCTTTTTATTACCCTTTCAGGGTTCCTCAGTGTGCTGATTATATGATCCGGCATTTCAAGAGAAGCAGGTGAGACGAGTGATATGGTTGCATCGAACCTGTTCAGTGCCCTGATCAATGAATGAACTGTTCTTCCATATTTCAAATCTCCAGCCAGTGTGATATGCAGTCCATTGAAATTTCCAAATTTTTCCCATATGGTGAAAAGATCAAGAAGAGTCTGGGTCGGGTGCTGGCCAGATCCATCACCGCCATTTATAACTGGTACGGAAGAAAATTCAGCAGCCAACCTTGCTGCCCCTTCCATAGGATGCCTCATCACTATTATATCAGAATATGAGGATGCCATCCTGATGGTATCAGCCACAGTCTCGCCCTTGGATGCAGAACTGCTCTTGGGTTCGGATACAGTGATCACAGATCCGCCAAGCCTGTGCATTGCACTTTCAAAGGAAAGACGTGTTCTTGTACTCGGTTCAAAGAACAGAGTGGCCATTATCCTTCCATCCATAGATTTGATCTTTTCTCCCTTTGACAACTTTTTCTTGAACTGGGAGGCATTTTCAAAAACCTTAAAAATATCCTCGTTCGAAATGTCCCCGATATTGACAATATCTTTTTTCTTCAGCATTAAAAATTAAGATGCTTCTTCAATATATAACCATTCGTTAAGTGTCTTATTCAATATTTTAGCGCTTCAGGAGAGTAAATTGAATCATTTCTTTTATACGTATAAAAAGTTAAGGCATCAAATATGCTTATGGAACTTCTTTATTTATTCTTAAAACATACTTAATACGTGAGAACAAAAAACATTGTTCTGGTACCCGGTGCATGGCTGGGTGCATGGGTGTGGAAAAAAATAGTGCCTCCTCTTGAGAAACAGGGCTACAATATCTATCCCGTTACATTAACCGGGATGGGCGATAGAAAACATCTTGCATCCGACAGATTAGGAATGGAAACAGCAATACAGGACGTGATAAATGCAATAGAGTATGATGATCTGGAGGAAATCATCCTGGTGGGGCACAGCTTTGCAGGAAAGGTTGTTTCTGCAGTTGCCGACAGGATACCGGAAAGGATAAGACTCATACTTTATATGGACGCCTTTGTGCCTGAAAATGTTACCACTCCACAGGGAATATTCGACCCTGAATCTGAGTATGGCCCGATACCCCCGGGGGAGATAGGCATTCCCCTGACAGATAGTATTATAGAAGCCATAGGCAGCGATGTAAAGGGTGAGGATAGGAAATGGATGCTTCAGAAAGGGACAACCTGGCCAATAAGGCTTGCCAAAGATCCTATAACCATATCTGACAAATTCAGGAAACTTAAGAAAGCATACATAATCTGTATATTGCAGAACGAAAATGAACTTTCAGATGGTGAAAGAAATGATCTTAAAAAATATCTTGATAAGCTGGAAGGGCCATACAGGATAATAAAAACTGGCCACTGGCCCATGGTTACCAGACCAGAAGAACTGGTCAGATATATGATTGAATTGTCAGGAGAATGATTTCCACATGGTGTGCAGATACAAATTGGGCCCTTTATTTACTGATTTCCAAAAAAAGCCACTGGAGGGATTTGAACCCCCGACCTGCTGATTACAAGTCAGCTGCTCTACCACCTGAGCTACAGTGGCAATAAAGAGGTAAATCCTTCTTATTAGATATACTTTAAGAATTGAGTAAACAGAGATGCCTTTTTATTGAATGCAGAAAAAATCAAAGCCAATAATGCTTTCGTGCATTTCTGCTACAGGAAACTTTCCAAATTAATAGGGCCTGCTCCAATACTGCATTGAAGATGGGATGCAATTATAAGCCAATGTACAATCAGGAATGCTGAAAATGCAATTTAAGAAAGATCTGAGATGCATTCAAATAAAAGATATTGAATCCATATCCACTTATGAATGGCTGGAACTCTCTTTTTTCCAGAATTTCCTAAAAAAATACGTCATCCAGGGGATTTTGTCAGGCTCTACTGTGCTGTATTCAATCAATTCTAAAGATCAGGTGACAGGAATTTTTATCTATTCACAGGAAGAGAGAGAAGGGGCCATTTTTGCCAAAGACGTTGAATCTTTCTCTCTTCTTGCCCCTCATGGGAGGAATGTTTCCATCTTCTCGGAATTGAAACTTCCGATAAAAGGAGACAGATACCTCATAATGGAAGGCGACATATCCGTTGGTTCAGATGTGCAATCCTGTGGAAACCTCATAGAAGTTCTTCAAATTTCAGACCTCCCTGATCTGATGGAGTGTGTCAAAAGTGTTTATTCCTTTGCACAAAGCTCATCTGTCAGGGCCTCACTTCAAGACGGCGATATATGCTTCATTGCCAGAATCAACAACCATATAGCAGGTTTTGCGTTTTTATCCATTGCAAATCATGATGGGAGGTTTCCGCTCATAGGAGTTCTGCAGGAGTACCATGGCCTCGGAATAGGAAATGATCTGATGAGAGCCAGAATGTCATTCCTGAAAAAAATGGGAGTCCGCAGGGTGTTTTCTGAGATAGAGGAACATAATGTTCGCTCCCTTGAATTGTCTAAAAAATTCGGATTTAAGCCCGTGGGGCAATTGTGGCTATACGGGCCTGATTCAGGTTCTTGGAGCGCCACAATTGGGGCACTTGGACAGAGTGGTGTCAATTAGCACTCCGCAATATTGGCACTTTACCTTTACCACTTCCTTGACTATTATTTGTTCCCCATAAGGTTGTTTGACTGTGAGATGAAGTGGCACAGGGTCAGGTCCCGGAGTGGGATCCACATTAACTGGATCAAAACTGATATTTCCATCGGAATGCTCTTTCAATTTTTTATTTTTGTCGAATACCATGTTATACCAAAATATGATACCTTACAATATGATTAACGTTGCCATTCTGCGCCATTTAAAAAAATATGGAGAAAATTGATTTATCCGTTGGTTCCTCCTGACAGGTGAATATGCCCGGGGTGTGATCCTCCAAATGCGCTATATGTTGCAAAGTACCCTGAATGAACACATGCAAATCCCACATAGTAAGGCATTACGAAACCATAGGGCCTGTATGTGAACTGGACTGGCGTATTCTTGATTTTAGCTGTAGTGTCAAGTTGCTTTATGGTTTCATTTCTCATTCCATGAACTGCCCTTACGGCAAGCCCTATCAATTCCGGCTGATCCATGTCCCTGATGTAACGCCCCAAAATTGTATATGCCCTGGACAAGAGATTCAGTGCTTCATTTGCCTCAAAAATGGAAATTTCTGCAAGAATTGCAGATGCCACAAGCGGATATTCCAGATAGTTTTTCACACCCTCTATTATGATGCCAAGTTTCGTCTGGAAACCCTCAGCAGGTATTTCAGATATGGCTAGATAGGCAGAGGCAAGTTCTGTATCTTCTGACTGATCGTATCCCCATGACTGGAATATTTTTTTCATGGACGAGAATTTGGAAATTATTTCATCCATTGGCTTATTGATAATTGCCATGACAGTAGCCGCATCGGTGGATGGTGTAACGCCCATGTACTTCTCAAGCCTGTCAAATGGATAGTTGCCAGACTGATCCATTCCGAGGTAAAGCATGCTTGCTACACCCATAGCGGATTCCTTCGCGATATGGAGTTTCTTATGGACTGTTTTTTCAAGTTCCACTATCTGGTCGAGAGTCTTGTCAAGATCCACGGGAGATTCTGACAGCATTTCTGCACCCATTATCACATTGTCTGAATTTTTGGATTCTCCCCTGAGGAATCTGTAAGCAGAAACAAACTTCTTGTCCATTGCAATTGCATCACCTTCAATTTTTGACAGACCCACGCAAACGCTCCATAGATGGGATTCGTCCACATTTTCCATGCTTGGGTTCAATCTGCCAAAGTGCAGGACTGAATCTTTTGCGATTTCAGTCAATTCATCATCTACTGCTTTTTCCTGAATTTGATAATCAGAAAGTGCTATATCTGATACCCTGTACATCTTCAGAGTCAGATTTGACAGTAGCGCTTTCCCCGTTGTTGTCATGCCAACATAATAATTTCCGTTTTTGTAAAGAGATTCCATGACCGTCTTTTTAGATATAAGATTTGCAATCACAGATTGATCTTCTGCTAATTTGGATGAATACTCCTTTATTTTTGAATTTTCGTCACTTATTTCGGCACGGATCTCTTCTTTCTTTTGCTCACCCCTAAGATGGAATGATATGGATTGCTCTTTTTTCTCTGATTCAAATTCCAGTATCTTTTCATCTCCAAGAGACTTGCGATCTGCATACTCAGCAGTCTGGGCATCTCCCAACCTTGCAACCTCATCAGATAGTGACTTATATTCTGCTTCGGAAAAGATATTGGCGGCCCCAATTTGTTTCAGTTCTGTTCCTTCCTGTTCGTTCAGATCTGCGATTTCCTGTTTTATATTTAAGCTATTCAATATAGCCTGAGCCCTTGCGCAATTCATACTATCAAAGATCAATAAGTGTTATTGTTCTATATAATTTTTCCAATCTGAGAGTATTTTGGATGGTGATCTGCAATCTTTCAGTGCTGAAATTAGCTTTCAATATGGGCTCATTTTTGAGTGCTTCCTGGACAAGCATTGGAAATTGCACCCTTCTCTCGGTTATATCGTTAAACCTCCTCTGCCTTTCCTGTTCAAACTGCTCCATAGCAAAAGTAAATTCGTATAGTGATCTGTAAAACTGCTCATCTATCTTCTCTCCAACTCTCGATTCCAGAATGTAATTGCGTTCAACACCCTCCAGATCAACGAAATATAATGTTCCATCAGGGGCCACAACTGCATCCTTGTCTATCCAGACATCGAAATAATCAAGCCCGCTGAATGATCCGTCCTCCTCAATTCTCATTGTGCGTGCAAATATGGATAGTGCTGCTAAACCGCTTCTTATGAAATTGATCTCAAATTCGATAGCCTGCATGTTTGATTCTATTGAAAACATGTCAAATATTCTTGAAATATTTGAGCCAAGTGTGTTGTAAGAATGGAAATATATTCTTACGTTGGATGGAACCAGCCTCAGCTCCTGTACGAACCTGCCCTTAAATTTCCTGTACCAATATAAGCCCCTGATTTCATTCTCCATTTCCTCAGGAAGGTACATTAATCTTATGACCGGAGCTATCATAAAACCATTGATGCTTAATGGTTCTGCCATGTTTGAAGTCTTTAGGGCAATTATTCCATGCTCCTCTCCCTGGCCCCCATATGGTGAGCCCCGAAGCCAGACCTCTCCGGTTATGAATCTTCCCAGTGTGTCATTCAACTTATTCAGCCTCTCTGAGGTACTCCTGCTTCTCGAAATGACAAGCGTGTTTGACCTGTTAAGCAATTCCATTGAGTATGGATCTGTGGTGGAACCTATTCCCTTAACGCACAGATAAAAGTCTGTTTTTCCAATTGTCACAAATGGTTCTGGATATATGGCGCTTCTGTTATCATCTTCTATAAATTCCATTGGTTCATAAGAGTATTCAGGGAACATATCTTTCAATGATTCCGGGACATAGATTCCTTCTACAGACTGAATTTCACTCTGCTCGAACATATTATTGATTTTCTTTTGTCCTGTCTTCATGTAAAATAATTTTATAGGTTTGCCGGGAATTTGAACCATGAATGTGCATTAATTGAGATTATAAAAGCTAGAGCTTTGGCAATCCGGGAAACTTATTAATGAGGGGAAATTTCTTTGAAAATGTGTAGAAAATATATTAACTGCTTCAACGCACAGAAATTCAATATCCCTATTTTCTCACAGATGCTTTATCTAAACTGACTTTTGAATGGAAAACGTTTTTTATTGCCATCTTTAGAAGTGATTGTACCAAATAATTTATATTTATAAAAGCAGTATTTGTTTTATGAAAACTACATATGTGATTGCAGTTGTGGTCATAATTCTGGCTGCAGGCTTGGGTTCCTATGCATACGTATATGAACAGGGCCAAAACAGTGGAAATATGACCTTATCAGTGGCAGATCTCAGCATATCAGGAGTTAGTGCTGTATATATAAAATTCAGTGAAGTATCGCTTCACAAGGCCCCCGCCAATGGTTCGACCAGCAGCACACAGGGTGGATGGACAAACTATTCTATAAGCACTCGCACCATAGATATCCTTAACCTTACAGCAAGCAATGCTTCGGTCCTTGGAAATATATCCCTTGGCACAGGCACTTACACAATGATAAGGCTTTACATCACAAGTGTGACAGTAACCATTTTGGGAAGTAATTACAGTTTCAAGCTCATGTCCCCTTTTGCATTCATAAACCATCCATTCACCATATCGGCACATTCCACTACTAACGTGATGCTGGAATTCAACCTGAGCAGCGACATGAGCATAACATCAAAAGTATTTACTCCCAACATAGGCATAGTTGTTTCCTGAATATCATAAAGTGGCATTGATACGCCACATTTTTTTACTTTTTTTAAAACTGTAAGTTTTTAAAGGCTTTTTGCCATACCGTGTAGATGACAGTCAAAGGAGTACTCATGGCAGGTGGAAAGGGAACAAGGCTCAGACCCATAACATATTCCATACCAAAACCGCTGGTTCCTGTTGCGGGAAAACCATGCATAGAGTATCCCCTTAATTCGTTCAATGATGCAGATATAAAAGATATTATCATCACCACAGGTTACAAGTATGAATACCTAATCTCAGGGCTCCTAAAGAATGAAAGGAATAAACAGAATATCCTTTTTTCAGTAGAGAGAGAGCCTGCAGGAACCGCCGGGAGTGTCAAACTCGTCCACGGATTTCTGGATGATACATTTGTGGTGGGAAGTGGAGATATCCTGTTTGATTTTGACATTAAAGCTGCAATCAAAAATCATGAAAAGAGTGGAAAAGCAGCAACTATTGTGCTTACTGAAGTTGAAGATCCAAGCCAACTCGGAATAGTAGAATCAACAGATGGCATCGTGAAAAGATTTCTTGAAAAACCTTCTGCATCTGAAGTGTTCTCTAACAAGGCAAACACAGGCATATATATTCTTGAGCCTGAAATTCTGGAACATATTCCTGAGAATGAAACTTATGATTTTGGAAAACAGCTTTTTCCTAAACTTCTGTCTGAAGGTGTGGAAATTAATTCATGGGAAGGAAAGGGCGTTTGGCTTGACACCGGAAGGCCTAAAGAACTTATTGCAGGAAGCCAGATCATGGCATCAAGATATGGATTTGAAATCAAGGAGAAAAATATCAATGGTAGCATTATCATGAAAGAAAGGCCCATTGGAGACAGTTACAAAATCAACGGAAACTGCTATCTTGGAGAGAATGTGAAAATTGGAAAGGAAACTTCCGTGCACAATTCCATGATTTATAACGGTGTGGAAATTGGAGATAACGTGAAAATATCTGATTCCATTATATTCAACGGATGCAGGATAGATAATGAAACAGAACTCTCCGGGTCAGTCATAATGGAGAATACATCTATTGGAAAAAAATGCATCATCAACAGAAGCGCACTGTCGTCCAATCTGAACATCCAGAATAGTTCAAGGATTTATGATGTGTCTCTATCATCAAATTCTTCCGAATAGTTTACCTTTCCATTTCAGGTTAATCATTTCAATTCTGAACATTTTCTCAAAAAAAATATTAACGACTATTATATTTTGACTTATGCCAGAGAATTATATAGAAATAGAAAATCTTCGGAAAACATACGACGGAAAGAAATATGCTCTGGATGGCCTTACATTTAATACAGGAAAAGGTGAGATCTACGGGCTTCTCGGTAAGAATGGCGCAGGGAAGAGCACCTCCATAAAAATCATGACGACCCTGATCGGATTTAACTCCGGAAAGGGGACTGTCGCAGGTTATGATATTGTGAAAGAAGCAGCAAAAATAAGAAAATGCATTGGTGTTGTGCAACAGGAAGAATCCTATGATTTTGCTACAGTAGAGAATAATTTTAAACTTGCAGGGTTACTCTGGGAAGTCGGAAGGGAAGAGAGAGATTCCAGAATGAATGAACTTATAGATCTATTCGGGCTGGATGAGATTCGGAAAAAGAGAATGTTCGATCTCAGTGGTGGACAGAAAAAAAGGGTGCAGGTTGCAAGGGAATTCATGCACGACATGAAAGTAATATTTCTTGATGAACCTACAGTCGGCCTTGATCCTATAATGAGAAGAAAAATTCTTGACTACATCAGGCAGAAGGCAAACAAAGGCCTCACAGTCCTTTTCACTACACAGAACCTTGAGGAGGCTGACATGATCTGTGACAGGATAGGCATAATCAATAATGGCATGATTGTGGAAGAGGGCACTTCAAGCCAGCTTAAGAACAAGTATGGGAACCTCAGGACTCTTACTATCTGGGCCGGAGATGAATCAATGCTTTCAAAGGAACAGGTACAAAATATTTTTTCAGATCTTTCGTTTGATCAACTTGAGGTCAAGGAAAATGTCATTACCATAATCACGAAAAATCTTGAGAAAAATCTTGGCAAAATAATGTCTTTGCTCTCAGCTAACAATATTCAGGTTGAAAGAATAAATGTGGAAAATCCAACTCTTGATGATGTTTTCATAAAGGTGGTGCAGAAATGAAAATTCCAGCTTTCCTGAGGCTTACCATAAGGAACGTAGTTGTGAACACGGATATGGGCACGATGATTTTCATGCTTGGGCTTCCGACATTATATCTTTTCGTGATGGGTTTCATGTTTCAGGGCATAGTTCCAACGGGCCTTCAGATAAAACAGAACGGGCTTGATATCCCTTATACCACTTTTCTTGCACCCGGAATAATTGCACTACAGTCCTTCACTGCAGGAAATATCGGGGGAGGAATGCTGTGGTCTGACAGAAGATGGGGAATGTTCGAGCAGATAATGGTGGGCCCCTTCAGGAGATTTGAATACCTTCTTGGAATAATATGCGTTTCCATTTTTTTCGCAATTGTGGGTTCACTTATCATGCTCGCATTTGCCCTTGCAATACCTGTCAGTTTCAATTATAACCTTATTGGAGTCTTATCTTTCCTTGTCACCATAGTGATGGGTACCATACTGTTCTCTTCATTATTCCTGATCATTTCAGGCATAGCAAAATCCATGCAGGCTTACCAGACCATAACCATAGTGCTCTTCTTCCTTCTGGACTTTGCAAGCACATCATTCTACAATATCACGTCCAGCACTCCTGTCTGGCTGGTGTACATTGCAGACATAAACCCCCTGACTTACATATCCAATATTCTCAGAGATTCATTCATATACGGTGTGAATTACCAGACATTCACATCCATGGGAATAATTTTTGCTGGAATGGTCGTACTCTTCGCCATATCAATGAGAGTCTACAGGAATATAAGATCCGGAATTTAGAATATAATAATTATGAACAAATAAGTTTATTTATTTTATAAATATCTATTTTTATGGAAGTTAAAAAAATATCATACCCTGTTCACAGGGAAATTTTTATCATTCTCAAGAAAAACTCCAGAATGGATCTTGGTGAAATCGCTTCTGCACTGGGAATATCTAAGACTGCAACATTGAAATGGCTTGTCAAAATGGAAAATGAAGGGCAGGTCAAAAGAACTGTCAGGCACAACATGACAGGGAGGCCCTCGTACATATTCTCACTTTCTGATGATGGCAAGGCTTTTGATCAGAATTCTAACCAGAATTCCATACTTATGGATCTGGTTGATTTCATGAAGGATCATGGAATGAGTAAAGAGTTTGACGAATATCTTTCCGAAAGGTACAGGAAAATAACGACTCTTTATGGTGACCAGCTTATGGGTTTGCCTGAAGAAAAAAGAGTCCGGAAGCTGCTTGAAATGAGGAATGATGATGGATACATGGCAGAACTGAAGAATGATCCCTCCGGCAATCCTATTCTGACAGAGTACAACTGCCCCATATTCAAGATTGCATCCAGATTTCCGGCGACTTGCAAACTTGAGACAGATATGTTCAACAAAGTGATGATGATGGATGTAGAAAATAACCACAGGCAGATAGATGGAGTTGATTGCTGTGTATTCTCCCTGAGAAGGAGAAGGGAAAAATATGAATGACAGTCAGGCACCATATGTGGAAAAGTTTAAACCATTGCTATCATAAACCCCCTATACAGGTGATTATTTGGGAAGATTTCAAGGCACATCACTAACTAAGCCATCAGGTGGAAAAAGAAGAAGCTCAAGATCCAAGAGAAGATCTGAAATAGGAAGAGAGGCAACTCTTACAAGAATCAACAATACTCAGAGAAAAGTTCTGAGAATAAGAGGGGGAGCAGAGAAAACAGTGCTTCTTAACTCAAACCAGGTGAATCTTTACGATCCTAAAACAAAGAAGACTGTTGCATCAAAAATTGTAACCGTGAAGGAAAACCCTGCAAACCCGCACTATGTGCAGAGGAACATTATGAACAGGGGAACAGTCATAGAAACAGATAAGGGACTTGCAAAAATTACATCCAGACCCGGTCAGGATGGAGTCATTAATGCAGTGCTTCTATGAAAGTTACACTGTACACACAATATTTTAATCCCAAAATCACCAGGCGGCTTGGAAGAAAAATCAGCATTGAATCCGCAAAAAAATTTTCAGAAGACAAACTTGCAGACATATTGAAACAGTTGCATGTCCAATATGAAGTGAGAGAGGGTGCGTATTCAAGAATCCCCTATGAAAAATGTAATATTTACGTTATAGAATCAAGCGTCAGGAAAACAACACTGATCAAGATGATAGAAAGAAAGATCTGATCACGCTTTCCTTTGGACCTTTTTCTTTTTTATGGTATAATAAGTGAGCGGGTGTTTTACCCTTTCATCTGCGCATATCGGATCATCTCCCATATAGCACAGGTGATTCGAACGAAGTGTTTCGCATTTCGGAGGCGTGTATTTGATTCCGGAGATCAGGCCCATGACGTGCCTGACCTGGTACTCCGTTATTCTTGCGCTGAAATCCGGAACTGTTCCGAAGATTCCCATTATGTCTTCCTGCTTCATTCCGACCTTGTTCAGGAATGAGACCATTGCGAACCTGCCCATGTGCGGCAGGTTGATCCCGTTTCTTATGTCGCTAATGTAATGCTTTATGCAGGGAGGGAAGGATTCGACATCTATGGGGCCCATCTCTGTTTCAATCTTAATGTTCTGTGCCTTCTTTGCGAGAGACTGAAAAGTGGATTCAAAGTTCTCAAAAATCTCCAGAGCGATATCCCTGTCTATTATCTCTATCAGATATTTTATGAAAGATACTGATGCTTCCCTGATAATTTTTCGAAGGAGGTCATCATCTATGAGTACTGCACCATCTTCCATTGACTGATAGACAAGCCTGAACCTGCTTCCGGATATTTTCGTGCAGTATTTTGTGAACTCTCCCACTGGAACCGTATAATTGCCATCAAGCACATTATAGTCAATGTGAAGTTCGAAAATATTTGCCTTAAGAACAAGTTCCTCGCCGGAAAATTTCATCATAGATGATTCTACAATATCCCTTATCCTGTAGATCACCCTACCCGTGAGCGGTTCAGAGTCTATGATTTTTAAAAACCATGCAGCAAGTTGCATTTCCCTATATTCAGATTTTGTGAGGTCTTTGAAAAGAGATGTCCTGAAACGTTCTGGCTTGACACCTTCACATACTGCATCAATCAGCCTGAACAGGCGCTCAATTTTTTCTGAAAATGTCCCAAACGGATCACCGGGGCCGTAGAGTATGTCCCTGAAATAATCCTCCCCGGTTATCTTTTGATTTTCCATTGAATTTATGCTCACACCTCCAGAAGAACATGAGTCATTTGGACATATTCTTTCCTATCAGGCAGGGTGGCTAGATTTCCGTTATTTCTGGTGTTGCACCATGGCTCAGCTTCTCAAAGCCGTTCTTCTTCACCAGAACGTCATCCTCTATCCTGACACCGAACTTTCCCTGCATGTAAATTCCCGGCTCGTCTGTTACAGCCATATTCTCCTTCAGCGGGAAGTCAGACCTGCTTGAAAGTGCCCCATGATCATGAACCTCAAGCCCTATGCCATGACCCAATCCATGGATGAACAGCCCCTTGTATTTTGTTGAGTCGATTATTTCCCTTGCCTTAAGATCAATATCCTTTCCATTTGCCCCTTCCTTTATGAGATTCATGGATTCTTTCTGTGCCCTGAATACTATTTCATATACTTCCTTCATTTCTGGCGTGGCCCTTCCAAAACATGCAGTTCTGGTTACGTCAGAACAGTATCCGCTGTACATTGCCCCATAGTCAATCAGGACAATGTCCCCCTTCCTCAGTTTCCTGTCGCCGGGAGAATAATGCGGCTGGGAAGAGTTTTCTCCAAAGCCCACGATTGTGGAAAATGAGGGCCCATCTGCACCATTCCTCATCATTTCATATACGACCAGTGATGCTGCTTCTTTCTCAGTCATTCCTTCCTTCAGTGATTCATGCACTTTCCCTATGGAATCGCTCGCTATTTTTGCAGCTTCTCTTAAACTTTTTATCTCATCTGAATCCTTTATGATCCTTGCCTCTCCTATGGAAACGGAAATATCAACAAATTCCTTGTCCGGAATTATTCTGAGGAGGTTCTTGTAACTCTCCAGTGTCAGTGATGAATAATTGAGGCCTATTGTGTTGTATTTTGAAAGATCCTGCCTCATCATTTCCTCGTAATCCTTCATGGTGTTGAAAATTTTTGTTTCTATTCCGGTTTTTCTTGCCGTTTCTTCTTCAAGGACTGATGTGTATATGCATGCCTTATCCTGCGTGGCAATGATGTAGGAATGCTCAAATATTCCACCATGGCTCTTTGTAATATATTTGAATGTTTTATCAATGGAGTTTTCTCCACCATTCAGTATAAGAATTGCTTCAGCTTCTCTTGCAAAGTTGAAAAGGTCTTTGTATGCCATAGTTCTACATATGTTGTAAGTATATATTACCTCCCAGTACTAGAAATATGCAGAAAAAGTATATTGCGCTATGATAAAATTATGCCATATATTTCCTGCATATGTCAAAAAATTCCTGTGGTTTGTTAAGGTATGCAGCATGCTTTCCACCCTCTATCACTTCCAGGTTGCTGTTTTGCAATTTCCTTATAATGGGTTCCACACCGCTGAGCGGTATGATATCGTCCTTGTCGCCCCAGACAAACAGCTTTTTGCATGTGATATCAGAAAGATTGCTCTGGTGGAACCATGCAGGAGCTACAAGTATCATGCTGTTGAGTCTGTCCCTGCAGAATGACCATGAATCGATCAGGATTCCGCCACCCATGGAGGGGCCAATGGCTGTGCAGCTTTTCACTCCGACATGATCCAGGAAGCTGCAGATAAATTTGCCTGCATTCAAAATCTGCCCCTCCCTGATCCTATATTCGTCAAGAGAATCAGATTTTCCAAATCCGGGATAATCAAGCATAATCGTCCTGTAACCCATTGAAGAAAATTGCTCTATGGCCCCTATATTTACCCATTCATTTGAGGAAAAAGAATATCCATGCATAAGCAGTACGTTCTTTTCCTTTGAATTTTTTCCAGAATCAATATAAAAAATTTTTTTTCCCATAGTTTCGAAATAACTTCCTGAAACCATGAAAATACATGAACTTTAAACATATAAATCAATCGCATAACAATTTCGGCTGCTTCTGTGCTCTACGTGAAATTAAAAAAAATTAATGAATGCAATTAGCATTTCAAATAATGAAACTTGTGGTGATTGGTGGTGGAGCAGCTGGCATGTCAGCAGCCTCAAAAGCGAAGAGGGAAAATTCAAAAATTGAAGTCACCGTGATAGAGAGTGGCAATTTTGTCTCTTATGCTCAGTGCGGAATACCATATTATCTATCCGGAGTTGTAGAGAATCATGAAAAATTAATCCATTATCCCCTTTCAGAATTTGTAGAAAAAAGAAACATAGATGTGAAGACAGGCAAATCGGTGGAGAAAGTGGATTTCCGTGAAAAAAAAGTTATTTTGAAGGATGGGGAAAAAATCTCTTACGACATTCTTGTGATTGCAACAGGCGCTTCCCCAAAAAAGAATAAATTCAATGGGATGAAAAACACATTCTTTGTCAGGAGCCTTGACGGGGCCATTGAAATCAGAAAGCAATTGCATGGGAATAGAATAGCAATAGCCGGAGATGGTGTGCTTGGAATGGAACTTGCTGCAGAATTGTCCAGCCATGGAAAAAATGTCACCATGCACTCAAAACACGATTCTCTTTTTCCGGTGGTGGATTCAAGAGTCACAGAGGGAATGATTGATTCCTTCAAAAAGCGCGTGAATGTGAAATTAAATTCCACAGTAGAAAATATTGCTGAGAAAGACGGTTCGCTCATGGTTTCAGATTCAACAGGTTCTGTACAAAATTATGATCATATTATCTTTGCAACCGGGATCACTCCAAATACTGGATTCCTGAAAGGAAGTGAACTGGAATTAGATGCATCAGGACTTATTGCAGTGGATGATGGGATGAGAACATCAAACGAAAATGTATATTCAGCAGGCGATTGTGCAACTTCATTCAACAGGATAACGGGAAAGCCTGAATGGCACCCACTTGCTCAGGTTGCCAATAAGATGGGAAGAGTTGCAGGATCCAACATAGCAGGAAAAATAATGCACTACAAGGGGGCCCTGGGCTCTACACTGGTCAAAATTTTCGAATATGAGGTCGGTTTCACCGGTTTGACGGTGGAAAAAGCCAAAAAAAATGGATTCAATCCAAAGGAAATATTCATAAAAGGATCAAGCAGGGCAAATTATTACCCGGGAGGTTCGCCTATGAGGCTCCTCATGGTATACGATCAGGATACGGGGAGAATACTCGGTGCCCAGATAAGCTCGAAAGATGGTGGCGCATGGAGGCTGAACACACTTGAAACAGCCATTTATTCAGGCATGGATATGGAAACGCTCTTCTATAATGACCTGGGATATACCCCTCCATTCAGCCAGGTCTGGGATCCTATAATAACAGGGGCAAGCCTTTCCATGAGGGATTGATTGGCGCATACCAGTCTTCTTTCATGTTCACTGAAACTCTCGGATTAAATTCCTTCCCATCATATTCCATACCAAGAAAAGCACAGTTCAGGAATGTTCTTGGCAATGGATCAATGCTGATGAATTGCTTGAGAAAAGCACACATTGTTCCCCCATGAGAAACGATCAGAATATTTTTCCCTGCTGATTCCTGAAAAATTTCCTTAAGAGCATTGGTGACTCTTGAAATAAAGAGATCTGATTTTTCAATTTCAGGAATTCTGTCAAAATCCTCAGAAAGGATCGACCCAACCTTTGCACCGAATTTATTATTGATGTCAACAGTGGTCATATTCCTCACGCCATCCATCTCCCTTTCCTTAAGGTCATATACCCGAATTGCCCTAAGTGCATTTTCTGGGCCAATGGAGTATGAAATAGTCTGGATACACCTTGTCTGAGGGCTTGTATAAATTGTATCAAATTTCATTTTTTCTATACGTTTTCCGATTTCTTCCGCCTGCCTTATTCCATTCTCATTCAATCCCTCATCAAAATAGTTACTCCAGTATTTTCTGCTGTTGGATACCGTTTCACCATGCCTTAGGAAAAAAATATTTCCATACTCGTCCTGTGACACGATGATGTATGGAAACAGGCTTTATATCTCTTACATAAAAATATCAGTGTTTTATCCTGTCACCAATGTGATGGAATTTCCCTCCGTGGAAGACTAACGGTTTTTCACCTTCACCGTAGTACCCTTCCAGAACAAGGCCGTTGAATGCCGCATGATCACCCACCCTGAATTCACTTTCCACCCTGCACTCAAAGGCGCATATTGCATTCTCAATCAGCGGGGCCCTTATCCTGCTTGATGGAAAAATCTTGAATTTTTCTGTTGCAAACTTATCCATATCCCTAATAGAATGGTTTCCTGCAATATGTGCCAGTTCTCCCTGTCGATCAGAGCAGTAGCTTATTCCAAATTCCCCGCTTTTCCTGATCATTTCATATGAACCTCTCTCATATCCTACGAAAATTGTTATCATGTAGGGTTCAATGGATGATCTTATGGTCCATTCTGCAGACATGACATTTATCTTATCATCAACGGATGAGGTTATTAGGGCCACTGTGGTTGTGGAAAATTCCTGAGCTTTTTCTATATCTTTTATCACATGCAACCCATGCTTAATGGAAAAATAATTTTGCTGTTTTATCTGGCAGATTTCAGATGTTCAGAGTATATTTTCCTGAATTTTTCCATTTTTGGCGCAATGACTACCCTGCAATAGCCCTGATTCGGGTTTTTCTCGAAATACCTTCTGTGATATTCTTCTGCAGGATAAAAATTCCTGAAGCTTTCAACGATTGTCACGATTGGTTTATCGTATACCTTTTCCCTTTCCATTTCAGAGATGATTTCCTTTGCCGCTGCACGCTGTGTTTCATTCATGCATATTATAGTAGATCTGTACTGTGTGCCTACGTCAGCTCCCTGCCTGTTTAGTGTTGTGGGATCATGCGTTCTGAAGAAAATTTCTATGATGTTTTCAGTGCTGATTGCTTCTGGATCATATGTGACTTTTACCACTTCTGCATGGCCAGTTTTCCCTGTACAGACTTCCTCATATGAAGGATTCACTGCTGTGCCGCCTGAATAACCCGGGATTACTTCATTTATACCCTTCAGGCTGCTGAAAACTGCCTCCGTACACCAGAAGCATCCGCTACCAAGGATTATGCTTTCCATCACTGCTCACCCTTTCTGAAAACGAGGGAGATGGAATTGACGCAGTGCCTGATATTTTTATTGGTAAGCTGCTCTCCGGAGAAAACGTGTCCGAGGTGAGCACCGCAGGAATTGCACTGTATCTCAGTTCTGTGGCCATCCCTGTCAGGTATCCTCTTTACTGCCCCGGGCACTTCATCATCAAAGCTTGGCCATCCGCACCCGGAATTGAATTTGCTTTCTGAATTGTAAAGGAGTGCATCGCATCTCCTGCAATGGTAGGTTCCTTTTTCAAAGAACTCATCATATTCTCCGGTAAAAGGCATTTCCGTACCCTTGTGAACAATCACTCTTTCTTCCTGTGAATTGAGTTTTCTGTAATTCATAATCAGTTATAACAAATAGAGATTTAAAAAATCGTAAAAAATTATTGTACTGTTGATTCCAGTATCAATATGAAGGCTTAAAAATTAAAGAACTCAAATCTTTTCAATGAACTGGTTTGCAAGGCTCTGAATGTGTTCTTCATGAGTGATATCGTGATGCTGCGACACATGTGCTCTCATATGTGTCAGTATATCTTCCTTTGAGTCTGCTTCTACGTGGAAGCCACACTTGTGCCCTGTGTTTTCACATTTATATCTGAATTTGCCCATGTTCATAATAATCCCAGATATTATAAATAATTTTTCATAGTTGATATTTACTTTACAATATCAAGGTAAGTTTTTTCTATACTGTTAACCGGTTCAACCCATTTCACTTCCAATCCCTTGTTCATCAGCTTCAGAATAATGTCCTTGTTGCTGTCATTGTTTTTTGTTGTAATCGTTGCCCAATCGAGACCACTTTCAACAATTTCAATTCCATCATAAGCAAAAGATCCGAAATTCAGTGGGCCTGAGAAAGTTACCCTCATCATGGAAACATTTCTCTCATTCTTCATATCAACCATTTTCTTCCCCTTATTCATTATTATTACCCTGTTGGCGATTTCTCTTGCCTCGCTGATTAGATGGGTGCTCATTATTATGGTCTTGCTATCCTTTTTGTTGATATTGATAATTATGTCGATGAATTCCCTCATCCCTCTCGGATCGAGTCCGAATGTGGGCTCATCCAGTATAAGAACATCAGGATCCATGACCATTGCAGAGGCCAGTGCAAGTCTCTGTTTCATTCCCCTTGAATACTGCCCGCATTTCCTGCCAATGTAATCTTGCATGCTGAGCATCGTGGAAAGCCTTTCTGTTTCACTTTTTATTTCTTCCCTTGAGGCACCTTTCACTCTGCATACGTAGTCCAGAATCTCATTCCCGCTGAGATATGGATAGAATTCAGGCAATTCCACAAGGGGGCCCACTTTCTCAAGAGCACCCATGGGATCATGCTCTACTATCACTCCACCAATTTTCACTGTGCCTGAAGTTGGGTGAACGATATTTGTTGCAATTTTGAGGAATGTGCTTTTTCCTGCACCATTTGGGCCAAGCATTGCTATGCATTCACCCTTCTGGACGCTGAGGTTAAGGCTGTCAAGGGCGATCAGCTTTCCGTACGATTTTGAAAGATTTTCAACCTCAATTATTGGCATCACTTCACCTCCTTTCTCTCAAAAATGACAGCCGTAATGCCAAGAGAAACTATGAAATAAAGGAACATAACAAGGGAGCAGAGAATTATCAGATGATTGGATGCGGGATAAGGACTGCTACCGCTCGTGCTGATGCCAAAATAAATGTCGATGTAAACTCTTGATGTTATGCTTGCAGCATCGCTCAGAAGATAGTATGGAGTCACTGAATAGAGAAGTTCGATCATTATTGTTGCGGCATTGAATACCAGGAGATAGATAATCAGTGCTGTGATGTAAGCATAGGTATTCCTGTTGAAAAGGCTGCTGATGAGGAAAGTGACGGCGGAAAATGAAAGGACAAACAGAAGTGTAAGCAGAAAGCTGTACAGCAACTGTATGATAAGAGAATTGAACAGGTACTGAAATACTGCAGCCTCAAATAATGTGTAGGTTATGACTATTATTGATGTCACCGTAACGGATGAGAAAAATTTTCCCAGGAGAAGAATGATCCTGGGTATGGGAAGTGTGAATACATGCAATGCAGTTTTTGTCTCTATTTCGCTTGATATGGAAGGAGAGCCAAAGAACACAGCAGCAAAAGCTGGAAGAGAGGAGAGGACAAAACTCCATAGATAACCCAGAATCTTCTCCTTAGCCCCTGTCCCCGATAGAACAAAATTCACAGATTGCGCAAACCTGTTCAGATCATTGAGATACCTGAATGAAAGATAGGTAAGAAGGCCGGATACGATAATTGCCATGGAAAACATCAGGTAAAAACTTCTTGATCTGTAATAGTTCTTCAGATAGTAGATATATGTGTCCCTGAACAGTGCCATTCTGCTCGTCATGTGTCAGGATTACTGAAAAATATTTAAAATTAGGGAAAATTATTCCATGTTTCTAAGGAAGAGTTGCCCCTGATTTGGATAGATTTTTAATTATTATTGAAAAATCAGCTCCAGCAGTAGTGTATCCTATTGAAAGCTCATAAGTAGCACTTGTTGCAGAGGATGTAGAATTGGTGATGCTAATAGTACCGTTTGAAAGTGTGCTTAAAGCTAGCATAAAGTTTGAAATTTGTGTTTTTTCAGAGGAATTTAGATTTATGAAAGTTATGTTTGTTGTTGTTGCTCCCATATTTCCATAAATTGTTACGAGAGGAATTGCTGTGTTAAATCCTGTCGTTCCATTTATCTTGTACTGTGAGAAATTCATGTAAAATGAGATTCCATATCCGGAAAGTGCAAGATACTTTACACCGTTTTTCATGTACGTTCCAAAATGCTCAGCGTTTATGGATGCTTTTACTGACGATAGATTTCCTATGATCATATAATTTGATTCTACAGGGGATACGTAGACAGAGAGATTTGTGCTTTTGTTTGCAACTGTGGTTAAGTTTCCTCCCAATCCGGAGTTAATTCCAGCCAAAGATGAAAGATTAAGATTCACCCCGTTCACTGAATATATGGAAAAACCATAATATGTACTATTGAGTTCTGTAACATTTATTGTAGCATTCACAGAATTTTTAAAACCAGTGCTTGAACTGCTATTGAAGAATGATTCAAAGGATTTCATGTCATAGTTGATAATCAATGCTGAAGAATTGTTGGCGGTGTACGCATATAAAGAGAGTGTACTATTCTGATAGTGGACAACTGCATATGATTGCTGCGGGATAAAATTTGTCATGGGCACATTGCCTGTTGCATTATATGTATAGGCAACGTAGGCTGTTGGAATACCGACTCCAACCACGATCACGGCCACTATTATTGCTTTAATAAGTGGAACCATATATAGGCATGCAAAAAAAGTATAATAATATGCTTACCAAAATGAGATATCCCAAAATTTAAAGATTATTTGCCACATACAATTGCCTGACATGCCCGAGTGGGGTAATCTGGATATCCTAAAGGCCTGCGGAGCCTTAGATCCGGGTTCAAATCCCGGCTCGGGCGTATTATAAAAACTAAGTTCTTGTTTTGAGATTTGCACTGTGGAAAACATAACAAAATTCAAGCTGCAATATCAGGATAAATCACACAGAATTTTTGGAAGATTCCATAGCCATGAACTTTGGTATCGCGATGAAAGAGAATGCAGTTATCGGGAGCATTGCGAGTCCAATATAAATAAAAACTACATTCACAGGAACGTAAATTGATACAAAAGAGAATATTGCAGCCATGACCGGGGTAGAACCACTCACAAAAACCCTCAGGAAAGCCATGACCTTCCCATATATTTCATTGGGCACTACACCCATAAGTTTTGCAGTGAGGGGTATGTTGATAATTGGAAGGAGAATCCCCAGAATAAGGGACATTGCGATATCAACGATTTCAAACCTGCTGATTCCAAGAGTTAGCAAAATTGGTGAAAATCCCAATAGGAAAAGCGATATCCTAAAGCCATTTTTTCCGGTAGCTGGAAACATTTTAGATATTGCTGACCCGAATATTCCGCCTATGGATATGGAGGCTACAAAAATTGTGTAATAAAGAGCTGATGACTTAAGGACTATATAGAAAAGCCCGGATGAATAGACATCAATTGATTCGAAAAGACCGTTAATTGCAAAACCAACAATCAAAAATCCCAGAATTTTCCTGTAAAAATAAATGGCTGAACGCATTTCCTTCATTCCTGTTCCTTCGCCTGATGTAGAGGATTCCTCCCTGGCAATAGAAGAGGTGAGAAAGGAAGCAAATACGATCAATAAGAGGATTATTGGGAAATATAGGCGGAAGTATATGATGCACACACCTCCAAGGGCAGTCCCAATGAGATTAGATGCAGATACAGTTCCCTGTGTGAATGAATTGGCGTCATGATACTGCTTTTCGTCAAGATGCTTCTTGATTGTTGCACTGAAAGAGTCACCTTTCATTGTCACTCCCAGAGTCAAAAGCGCCATGCTGGAATAAACAAAAATCAGTGAATAACCAAAAAATATAAAAATTGCAGAAGAAATTCCTATTAATGTTCCCAGAAGTCCGATCACAGTACTGTTCTTTCTGTCAATCATATGGCCTATAGGCAGGGAAAAGGAAAGAGATGTGACCAGATAAATTGTTGCCAACATTCCGGCAAAAAAAACAGAATCATAATCTGTAACGATGATCCAGAGAAAAAATATGACAAAAGAATTGAATGCGATGCTTAACAGCACCCTCGACACAAGAAGTCTGTAAAAAAGTGGTGTCAGTGATGCCATCCAAGATTTAATACATTTAATTATAAAAATCTTATTGTTTGTAATATATATTATTAAGCACTTTAAAATATATCAAAATTGAGAAAATCAATCAAATTAATATAAAAAGATTCGATTATGATATGTGAAGAATTGGAGCGCCCATTTTATCTTTGATCCCTCTTTTAAATGGAAAAGTCTGGAAAAAGTGTTTCCTGACATATTTCATATAATTAAAGGAGAAAAGGAACTTTCCCAGGAAGAGGAACAACACTATACCGTGAAACTTGAACTTAACTTGAGGGAAATAGCCAATGACAAAAAGCCAATTGGACTGCATTCTGAGGAAACCGGCCTTACTCTGATTTTTCCCCTGGACAGGATCGAGATGACTGTCACGTACAACTATTCTTCAGAATCTGTTTATGATGCAGCCGAGTCCATATCCAAGCTGCTCAAGGCAAAAAAGATAAAGTTCAAGCTGGAATATGACAGAATGAAACTTATTGAGATCATAAAGGATAGAAAGTGAGCCCTAAAGGCCACCAAACATCTTTTTCTTTATTGGCATAGGCATGATCTTTGCCAGAGTCATCAGCCGCCCTATGGATTTTGCACCATTCCTGTTCATTCTTCTATGCAGGTTATGATGCTTCATCAACCATGGTCTTATTTCTGAATCCCACTTTGCCTGATACTGCTGCGGATTGTCACTGATGGCTGCAAGTGCTGCTTCTTTGCCTGTCCAGAATGCTCCCTGAAGGCCTCCGGCCGTTGTATTTAGAACTGCGTTGATCATGTCACCGGTGTACATCCTGTTTTCCTCTATAACGGTTTCAAGAGGCATGCCCAATGGAATCTGGTGTGCCATTGTGGAGATCATTTCTCCCTTTATCTCTGGAAATTTCTCCTGGAACCTGTACAGAACATCCTTCGGCTGTTCCCCCTTCAGAGGGTAGAAGCAAACACCAATTTTTCTTGAATTTCCTGATTCAGAAAAGTCCCAGAAATATCCGCCTGGTGCATCATCACTGAACCATAAAATCATCTGAAAATCATCTCTTGCAGGAGCCCTTCTAATTTCCTCATATGCAACCAGAACTTCATTCCTCTGCAATTTCTTTCCGAAGGTTGATTGGGGGCCAGCGGCCATTATGATGTGCTTTGCAGTATATGTTTCGTTTTCTGTCTTCACTGTGTTTCCTGAAACCCCGTTGACTCTTGCATTCATCTTAATGTTGAGGTTACCGGCAAATTTCTCGGCAAGGAATTTTTCATAATTGGTAAAATTGTACACAAGCCCTACTGTTCTGCCAAAATTCAGATCAATTCTCCCTTTTTTGTCAGTTCTGAAACTCATGCTTGAAATCTCGGCATCTATAATCTCAGGATTCTCAGGCATCCCTATTCTTCTAACCCATTCAAGAGAGACAGCTCCCGTAGATCTAACAGGGACTCCTATCTCTTTCTTCTTGTCCAGAATAAGATAGTTCTTGCCATTTCTTTCAAGCACTGCACCAGCAGAGAGCCCTGCCGTTCCAGCACCAATTATTATTGCATCATAATCAAAATCTGTCAATATGAGGCAATTGCAGCATATATTAAACTTTTTTCATTCTGATTCACCGATTCAAAAAGTTTTTGGATGATTTACCCCATATTCAAGGAATGGCTGTATGGCTTAATAAAAAGATGACTAGCAGAATTGAGGTTAATTTCTGGGCTTTCTTAAGATTAACCTCAAGTTAAAGTGCCGCCAACAGCCATTTTAGCAATGAAGTCACACCCCAATTGTCAGATTAAACTTTGTTCTTAAAAAAACAAATATTGAATAAAATAGATTATTGATGAATACATTGGGAGCTATGAATCCTGAGATCAAAATGTACACAGTCCCTATAACCATAAGGGCCCTCAAATTTGCATCTGTTTACAAAATAAAGACGGAAAATGGCACATATCTGATTGATGCCGGGATGGATGCTGCAGGTTCTGATTTTCTTGCCAATAATGGCGTTGATTTCTCTGAAATTGATGGAATTCTGCTCACTCATCTCCACATTGATCATCTCGGGGGAGGAGTGGTTGCCAGTGAAAAATATGGGGTTCCCCTATACATTGGGAAAGATGATCTTGAATTCATACTGAAGATGCAGAATGATGTGGAAGGTTATGCAATAAATGATGAAAAACTTCTCGCGATGAGTGGCGTGCCGGATCCTTCTTCTCTTGCATTCAGAAAGGAGAATCCTGTATTTGCAAAACTTGATGAATATGTCAAACTTTCAATCAACAGCTTTGAAAAATTGCCAGAATCAAAGACCGGCATTGGCTATCTTGATACCCCGGGCCACTCGCCTGGATCTACATGCTTCATCCCGACAGGCACAGACATCATATTCACAGGTGATCATATTCTGGAGAAAATTACTCCAAACATTAGCTATTATGATGGTGTGACGAATTTTCTTGGCCAGTATATTGACAGCCTGAAAAAGACTGCACTCCTACATGTCAATAATGCATATCCAGGACATGGGGGCCCCTTCAGCAATGTGAAGGGAAGGATTGAATCCCTGCTTGAACACCACACTTTAAGAATGGAAGAAATACATAAAATTCTTGAAGGAAAAATGATGACTGCATACGACATCGCATGCAACATGACATGGAGCAGGGACAGAAAATTGGATTCTATGAATCACATGGAGAGAAAATTCGCCATAGGGGAGGCCATATCTCATTTGCGGCATATGGAATCCATAGGTATGTGTTCCACTGTGGAGAAAAATGATCTCATACTGTACAAGAATTGAAACACACACACTATGCAAAATTTATTAATGTTGTTACATTTTCACCCTGTTGCCGTCGTAGCTCAGCATGGTAGAGCGTGTGCTTGGTAAGCACAAGGTCGCGGGATCGAATCCCGTCGGCGGCTCTCTTATAAATTTAAAGAACTGCACATCAATCTTGCTATTATAGAATGCTTTTCAAGTTTTGATGCGTGTTAAAGATAGATGGAAGAAGATATTCCTTGTTCCTGCAATATCACATTGCCTAAATTGCTTCTTCCATGATTTCCTTGGCTTCGACTGAAGTTTCAGCTGATGCCGATTTCCTGAAATTTACCGACTTAAGTGTCAGAATTGAGAATATAAGCAATGAGAGAGAAAGTATCCAGACGCCATAATAAAGAACTATTATGCCGATTATTATTCCAATGACGGAAAAAATAACCTCAATGTAGTCACTCCTGTCCATTTTTAAATCTGTATAATATTTCATGTCAGTGGATGAATTCATCCCTCTTTTCGGTGTCCTGAAGAAATTCCCCCTCTTCCCCATAATGCCATTGGTAAAACCTATGGCAGCTCTTGTTATCATGCATGCAGTGGTATATGACAACAGCGGAATCATTATTCCATTTTTAAAATTCAGGATATTCTGGACTTTAAGAGCATATGCGCCTGAAAGGTAAAACAGAACAGTCGGAATTAAAAGAATTGCCACATAAATGGGGCTGCTGAAAATTGAACTGGAAGGGGCCTCGATTTGAAAAATTACAGCAAAAGCAGAAATAAATGTTGTTACCAGCCAGCTGACGTTTGAGTATGGGGCAAAGAATATATTGAAAAGTATAAACTTGTTCCTTATTGAAACATCTTTTGCGTTCACCGTGCTCCTGAACCTGTCGATCTCAAGTTTTGTCCATCCCTGCTGGACACGTGCTACCTGCTTTTTCCATGTCTCGAGAGTGGAAGGATCTTCACTCATTATCCTTGAATTGCTGAGATATATCCCTCTTGTTCCATTCAGGTAAATTTTCCATGAAAGATCTGCATCCTCAGTAATGGTGTGTTCTGACCATCCACCAACCTCCCTCAATACTGAGGTTTTGATCAGAGTGAATCCTCCCTGCAGGGAAAATGGGAGATTAAGCCTGTATGAACCCATCTTTGACAGCATATCACCCATGTCCTGTGATAATGCAAAAAGCTGTGTAATCCTGTTGAAGTACCTGTTATAATGTCCCACCCTGTATGAAACGAAAGACGTGTTTTTATGAGTTAGGATGGCATGTATTCCTTTTTTAAGCGTCTCTGGCTTTACTCTTGAATCTGCATCCAGAAGGAGTGTGTATTCGCCTGTTACCTGAAGAAGTGCCTTATTAAGGGCCCCGCT
>JAKAPZ010000112.1 GCA_021822985.1 Thermoplasmata archaeon
AGGTAACTGGACACACCATCAGGGTAGAGCATTTGAATGGTTTTTTCCACCTTCTCCTTAAGGTCATCAACAGTATCAGCGAGGAGATTCACATGACCCATTTTCCTCTTTTTTCTTGCATCATCCTTCCCGTACCAGTAAACTTTTGAATCCTCCGTTTTTAAAATAGTTTCTAGGAGATCACGGTCAAGTTTTCTTCCAATTATATTCACCATTGCGCTGGGTTTAAGCAGTCTTGGGCCTGTTAGTGGCATATCCAGTACCGTCCTGACATGCTGTTCAAACTGTGAAATTGTTGATCCGGAAAGTGTGTGGTGACCTGTATTATGTACTCTGGGCGCAAATTCGTTTACGAGGACTTCATTTCCCCTGAGGAAAAACTCCACACCCATTACTCCTATATACTCCATTTTTTTCAGTAAAGCAGATGTGATCTCCATTGCCCTGCTGTTCGGAAAAGGTGCATAATTATAGATAAGTATTCCGGACTGGTTGTAGTTGAAGGAAGGTGTATGCATTAGTATTTTTCCTCTAGAATCCCGGGACGCTATGACCGAAAGTTCACATTCGAATTCAATCATCTCCTCAACTATGCACTTTCCGTCTATCTCAACCCTGTCAATATCCTCGTCAGTTCTAACGTAAATCTGTCCCTTACCGTCATAACCTCCGGATGCGTATTTTATGACTGATTTTCCAAAATCACGACAAGCTCTTCTTGCCTCGGAAGTGGTTTCCGCAACCGTAAATGGAGCAGTTGGAAATCCGTTGGAAGCCATGTACTCCTTCTCAAGGGATCTGTCCTTCTTCAGTTTGACAGGCAACAGTCCTGGTCTCAGTTTCTGCTCATCGTCCGCATATTTCAGGCCATCAATCCCCACATTTTCAAATTCATATGTTACAAAATCGCATGAATCAACAAATTTCCTGTAATCTGTCTGTTTCATGTAGAAATCGCTAGTGGATACTGCCGGTCCTCTCTCACCCGAATCCATAACTCCAAACTTCACAGGGAGCTTTCTGGCTTCCTGTATCATCATCCACCCTAACTGTCCGGATCCTAGGATTCCAAGATTTAAGTTTTCCATTAAATCTTCCTCTTTTCTATTCCAGTTTATCAGCCAGTACTTTCATCTTCATTGTCTGGCTGAAATTCTTCAGCTTTTCTATAAGTTCCGGATATTTCAGTGAGAGAATTCTCACCGCAAGAATGGCTGCGTTCCTGGAATTGCCTATAGCCACAGTTGCAACCGGAATCCCTGCAGGCATCTGCACAATTGAAAGCAGTGAGTCCATCCCTTTGAGATATCTGGTGGGAACTGGCACACCGATAACCGGAAGATCCGTCATGGATGCCGTCATTCCAGGGAGGTGTGCTGATCCACCCGCGCCAGCTATTATGACCTCGATTCCCCTGTCCCTTGCAGTGCTGGCATATTCATACATCTCCTGGGGTGTTCTGTGAGCAGAAATTATACGCTGTTCAAAATCGACCCCGAACTCCCTCAGCGTCAGGGCGGCATCTGACATATGCTCGTAGTCGCTCCTGCTCCCCATTATAATTCCAACCTTTGCCATGGTTGTGAATTTATTATATGTATATTACCTAATTCATCCCACGTTGCCTCCGCTTTGAGAAGAGGGATTTTTCCCTCCAATCGCAACCATCACCTGTTTCTCATCACTCAGGGTTGCAACAGAAGCCTTCACCATTCGGTTCATTATTGCAAGGCCAATCCCATGGCTTGGGAATGTCGGAGCAAAAGCCACATCTGCAGAGACGCGATCAACTGAATCAAGTGCCTGGAAAAGCATTGAAGCCACAACATCCAGGTCACTGCCGCTTCCTATACTTATGCACGGTATTCTTGATATGCGGCAGAGATCATCAGGTGCAATAACAGCAGCGTTCATTCCATATTTTCCCATGGCTATATTTTCAAGAAGCACGGGATCATCAACAAGATATAGTGGTTTGTCAGGAGAATAGTGCCTGTACCTAGTACCAGGTGTTATGGGAATATTTTTCCTTTCTGAGATATCAAGCGTTTCCGGAAGAATTATCCTGCCAAAGTATCGCTCAAGGAATTCCACACTATATGACCCGGGACGAAGAAGTACAGGGGATTTTCCACTCAAGTCCAGGATAGTCGACTCCAGTCCGTACCTGGTGTTTCCCGCATCGTAAATAAGATCAACCTTTCCATCAAGATAACGAGCTGCATCCAGTCCATTGACTATGCTTGGTTTTCCGGAAATATTGGCACTGGGTGCCGCTATGGGCACTCCGGACACTCTGATAAGTTCAAGTGCGAGACGGCAGTCTGGCATTCTCACAGCAACAAAATCAGAACCACCTGTTACTCTTCCCGGGATTGCAGAAGATTTCCTGAGAATGAGAGTCAGTGGACCGGGCCAAAGATACTTCAGCTTTTCGGCCAGGGATTCTGGAATATCAGCAGCGACTGCACTCAGCATTTCCATGGAGCATACATGTACAATGAGTGGGTTGTCGGAAGGTCTTCCCTTAGCCCTGTAAATTCCGCTACAGGCTTCTGAGTTCAGGGCATCCGCTCCAAGTCCGTAAACAGTTTCGGTAGGGAATACCACCAGTCCACCTCTCCTGATAATATCTGATCCGGCAGCAACGGATTCTGGTGATGGATCTGACTGATCAGCCTTTATAATTCTGGTAGGCACGGAACGTTATTGGGATTCCATTTATAACCGATGCCATGGAATCGACCAAACTGGAAAGTTTATCAAAATCGATAAAAATCCGGTAAATATTCAGTGTTTGATGTTCACTCGAACTGGCATCATCGGCCGGGAGACTATCATTGATCTACTCCAGTTAGGTTCGCATACCTCCTGACCCACCACATCGATCATATTAGATCACCCCTTTTGTTTTCTCTCATTTCATTTTTCACCTGTTTTCAGGCTTTCCGTCATATATTTACCTGAATTCGGCATCATTTAGATATCTCCTCCTAAATACTCTGGGTGCAATTTACTCGTTCTAATGGTGTGGCCTCACAGCCTTTTCAGTCAATGAATACGTTTTCAATGA
>JAKAPZ010000025.1 GCA_021822985.1 Thermoplasmata archaeon
GTAAAAGATAATAATATTGAACATAAAAAGGAAATGATTTCAGTACTTGTTGTAGTTATTTTTGTTATTATGTATCTTTTTAATAGTGTAGCAGACTTAAAAGAAAAAATGGAAAACGAGAAATATACTAAAATTTTGAAATCTACATATGATTTAAGCAATAGAAGTGATATTTATAAAAAAATTTTTGGTGAAATATCAAATAAGAGAAGATAGAAGGAATAGATTCATTGACAATTCTGGGTTACTCATAAAGGTGATACAAACTTAAAACTCTTGAAAGAAGATTTATAAAAGTTATAATTTCATTTAATTTTTTGAATATCAATATCTACTCCTTCTTAACACTCTGAATCCAGCAATATTGCCAGATAAACCATAATTTATTAACCGTTTTCTTTAATCAGTATTATCCTGAATTCCCGTTAATTTACCACCATTAATTTCTTCCTGACTTGCTGTTTTAAGCTTTCTCAGTTCACAGAAAGGCTTATTTATTATGGTGGTATTTACCATCATTACATCAAAGAAACAGATTGTGAAGAAGACCGTCAACGGGCAGATCTATGTGTATGAGAGAACACCATATTATGACAAATCGCTGAAGAACACCAAGTACCATTACAGGTATGTTGGGAAGGAGATCAACGGCGAAACGAAGAAAATAAGGAGCATTTTGCCAAAGAGAAGTCTGATCTACGGGCCCTTCATTCCTCTCATGAAAATAACTGAAAGCATGGGCCTCAAAGACATGCTGAAAACATATCTCACTGAAGACGAATCGAATCGTGTCATGGCCCTTGCATTATCCAAGATCGTGAGGCCACTTCCCCAGAACAGCATACAGTCATGGTATGAGGGCACATACATGTCCACAGTCATCCCTGCGAATCTCTCCTCCCAGAGAAACAGCGAACTCATGGAGAAGATCGGATCTTCCGATCTGTACAGAAGATTCTCAATTGATCTCATAAAAAAGATGAATCCTGAATCCTCCCTTATGTATGATATCACATCCATACCCTCCTATTCCATGGCCCAAATATTCGAATACGGCCATGCAAAGGATCATCCGGAACTGGAGCAGATAAACATGTCCATGGTCATGGAGAAGAAGAGAAGAATGCCCATATATTATGAACTGTATCCGGGAAGCATTCCTGATATTGTCACGCTGAAGAGATCCATTGAATATCTCTCTCCATACATTCAGGAGATGGAGATCATCCTGGACAGGGGATTCTTCTCCATGGATAACCTCAGACTCATTTCAGGGATGAAATACATAATCGCAGCATCTCTTTCAAAAAAGGAGGTGAAATCAGTATTCTCAAGAATATCCAGAACTGTTGACAGGGCCGACAACACCATCATGCATGAGGGTGATCCCATATTCTGCCAGCATGTATCATTTACCACGGAGGAACTCAACATGACGGGATATTTCTTCCATGATCCGAAGAGGGAAGCGGATGAGAGAACGGATTTCCACAGAAGGCTGAAGGAAAGAAGAAACATGATAGAGGATCTTCAGGCAAGGAAAGGATTGGCAAAAACAATAGACAGGATCGCAGGATCATATGGAAAATACATCACATACACCATTGAGAATGGAAAGATCATCACAAAGGCAAGAGACAATGCCATCTCCGCCATGGAGAACAGGATGGGAAGATTCCTTCTTGTCTACAAGGGAGAATATTCCCCATCGGAGTGCCTTTCATTTTACAGGCAGCGTGATACCATAGAGAAGGCATTCAGGGTACTGAAGACTGATCTGGACATATTTCCATTGAGAGATCACAAGGAATCCACTATCCGTGGAATACTCTTCATATTCTTCATATCGCTCATAATAAGATCTGCACTGCTGAGGGGAATGCAATCCTCACACCTCAATGAGAAGTATTCCGTGGAGAGAATGCTGTTGGAACTGGAAAAACTGCATATGATAGAGGATCAGAATGGCATCATGAAAGAGCTGGAGAGAACAAGGAAGCAGAAGGATATACTTGATGTACTTGATAAGGTATCGTGGTGGTAAAAGCAGGGAGATTAGGTTGTAAGGGGCCCTTTCAAAATTACTGCAAATCATGCACACCGTCGTATATTTTAGAAGAGATTTTTTGAAATCCTCAACAATAATTATTCTTTTGTCAATATTAACCATTGATCCCCATTCAGATCACTCTTAAATTCAATTTTCCCATTGGCTTTTAGAATTTTTAAAGCGTTCATAAACCTCAATTTTCCATAACGCATCTTCATTGCACGTTTTCTTATGTGCTTGATTTTTTTATTTTGATTCTTAAGAATGAATGAACATAAGTTTTCAGTGTTATAACGTAAAGGTAATTTAAATAATAAAATAAAAAAAATTATAACCATAGTTCCAGATTCCAATATCGCGGAAGATAGAGAAAAGACCGTTAAGTTATAATAAGTAGTTCTATTGCTCCACTCAACCATCAAATTAATGTGATCTATACCATTTGGAACTATAATTCTAATATTATTTCCCGCAGAGACATTTTTGCCATTACACCACCAAGAAATTTTCGACTTATTAACAGAATACCCAAATAATTTTATTTTTGCACTAAAAGTATTAAAAAATAACGAATAAGTCAACTTTACGTTTTGTATAAAAACATAGTATTGCTCACTAAAATTGTAATATTCTATTATTGAATTTCCACAATAGTTTTCAAATTTTATAAGCACTGAATAATTGCCATCTTTTAAAATATCAAACAAAATTGTAGTGTTATTTACACTATAATTGAATTTGTGTGAATTAATAATACTGATACGTTTAATAGGAATAGAGGATATAGAAGAGTATTGAAGTTTTACAATATTAGAAAATACCGTTTTATTTTCTCCTTCAATTGAAATCACTGGTGGAATAAAAGATACAATAAACGTTATGTTAGATTCAGAAAATGAATTGGCGTCGTTATATGAAATAATATTATAAATGAAAAATCCTGAATTATTAAAACTAAAATTTTCATTTAATATTTCTGTAGAGTTATTATCCATAACATATGATCTAACCCCTTTGGAGAATAGAAAACTTAGTTTCTCATAAATTGAGAAATGAGAAACGTTGATATAGAGAATTTTCGAAGTACTGGGAAATAATATTGTCTCATTTACGATGAAACTTTTTTGAAATGATACATTATAATGGTTTATTGTATTAAGAGTGAAATTTAAATTGAATTTCCCGCTCAAATTTGAATTTATATTATTCTTGTTTATGACTAGGTGAAACGTGTTTCCAAATTTGGTAAAAACATTACACAAACCGTTCGGTCCATACAAATCAACAACCCAGTGGCCAGAAATTGAAGAATTAGCGAATAAATTTAATGAATTGTTCTGAGAATTGGTAAAAAACGAATAATATCTTTTATTTAATCCTGAAACCATAATTGTTGGTAAATACGCTATTACAGTAATGTTAAAACTTCTTAAAAACTCATAGTTTCCGGTAATAAATTTGCAATATAAAGAAATTAAATAGCTCCCATTATTGAGATCAAAGTAAAAATTTTCTGTAGAATTATATATAATCATAAAATCAGTTTTATTATCCAAAACCGATATTTGAAAAGTTGAAATGTTTTCAGATATTGAAGATATGTTGAGTAAAATATCGTTTCTATTAACTATTTCATTATTATAAAGGTTTATAGAAAGATTATTCACGGTTTCTACATAATATTCAAATTTAAATGTTCTATTAAAACAATTACCCCAATCATCTTGTATATGGAAGGTTATATTTAGTGTATTTGCATCTTTATTATAAGGTACCGTGATATTCACATTATTAGAATTATAGAAGAAAACTGATTTGCCCATTACTATTTCTTCATTTGAAATTCCAATCGGATCCTGAATTACAAATTTTAATGTTTCATAATTAAAAACACCTTGTGTTGTATTCGTTAAAATAGATATAATCGGAACAGAATTGTCTACTTCAATTTTTCCTCTGAAAAATTGTTCATAACCCTGGATATCTATGACTTTTACTGTATAATTGTATATTCCTGATTTTAGCAGCGTTAAATTTAATTTAAAGTTTGAAGTGTTGTTTTGTGTCTGAGTATAATTTCCAATCATTATATTTTCTGAATAGTTTGAATAACTGATAACAGATGTATTCATATTCCCTGATTTAACCAAAACATAAAATTTACTACAATTTATGCTTAGGTTAGATAATGGAAAACAGTGTCCGTAAGTAAATATCGTCCCATTCATTATGATTAAAATGATGCCATTTCCACCAGTAATGTATTGTACAACACCATGAATGATGGATTTGTTTTGCCCTGTACTTAACACTGTTGAGTTTGCGTTAGAAAAGAGAGATAAATTATTCCCAAATGATGTCAAATACTCCATAGAATATTCATTTGAAACTAAAACCTTATAGAGGGAGATGTTTTCTATGTATATTTCTGGTAATATTGAGTGAGTTTCGTAATTATATGTATAAAATAATGAGCAATTATGAATGCAGAAAACGCTATTTAATTTGTTATCAAGCAGTTCATATAAAAACAGCGTACTATTACATTGAAATAAATAATAAATTTCGCTATTGTTTACAAAAATAGATTTTAAAGAATAATTTGCCGGAACTAATGAGCTATTAATTTCTGTAATTTTGCCGATATCTGTTGCTAAAAAATAAGATGATTTGTTGAAAATCATTGGCTTTCCTTTTGTAAAAACAAAAAAGGAATTACTTTCTTTAAAAACAATTTTTTTAACATAGAAATTGGTTTTATTAATCAATAAAAGAGTTTGATTATGATTTGAATTGAAATAAAAGTATAAATGCCAATCTCCGGAGTATTCATCTAGGAGAGTTGAATTATACAGTGTATAAAATTTCCTTAAATTCCCGGTGAATTCATTATATGAGTATAAACTAGAATTTTTAGAAACAAACAAAAATGTATCAGATTTATTATCGAAAAGTGGCCCTGTGGTTGTCCCAAAATAAAATTTATTAGCATCCAGAAGAGTGTTATGTATCTGGGTATTTGAAGAGGTGTGTATGATACCACAAAATTTATTTTTAAAAAATGTTGATATGTTAGAAATATTCAAAAAATAGTATTTTCCAAATATTTTAATGAAGTTATTACTCACCTTTGTTGTATTTAATGCAGTTACATGAAAATAATAATTTGAATTGCTTTTACTCAACCAAAAATAAGATGTGTTGTGCTCGATTAAAAAAGAAATATGTATCTCATGATTCATGGGTAAAAATATAAGTTCCCTTTTTGGATTAGTCGCATAAAGCAAATTATTGGTTTCGACTCCAAATTCAACCTTAAACTCTGAATTCCCATAATGCAGTAAAAAATAAATTTCCGTCATAGAGTAACTGAATTTAAAATTCCAAGAGAAGTTGAATGACAAAAAGTTTGTAGTGAAGTTTATTAATACTCCAGAATAATTATAGTAATCTCCACTACCCACAATGAATGATGAATTCGATTTTGAAAATTCATAATTATAAGCTGAACTGTTGATTAGAGATATATTATAATTTTTATTAGATGTACTTTCATTCACAATCTCTGAAGTTGTGTTAACATTTTGTGGAGAATGCATAATGAACGTTGGAGATATTGCTAAAAACAGGAAAAACAAAGTTAATAATTTTCTCATCTGAATACTTAAGTGTCCACTATAGTTTTAAAAGTGTTAATGCTGCATTAATTTCACACAAAATTCACTTTATTTATTAAATAGGTATTAGGGATTCATTTCTATATTTCTAACGCATGCTTTTAATTCTTAAAGTGATAACACATACATGGCAGGAAGCGTAAGAAAAGAATTGCGACAAATGCTTATGGTCATAATTTTAGCCGTAGCAATCACAATTGTCATTCAATTTTTATTGCAGTATCTTGAACTATATTTTCCAACTTTAATTCTTTATGACACATACATCAAATATGTGACATATGCCATTATCATTCTGGGATTTGCTGTTGTCATTAGTCATATTACCAAAAACATCTTAGAGACAGTTTCAGGTAAAATTGGTGGAAGAAACCTCAATGGAGTATATACAATCCTCAGGGCCCTCATTTACGGTGTTGCAATAATGGCAGTGCTCCTTATGATGGGATTCAGCCTCACGGGAGCTTTGCTCGGAGGTACTGTAGGGGGCCTGATTCTTTCATTTGCGTTGCAGAACACCATATCCAGCATCCTTTCCGGACTTCTGCTTACATCTTCAGGTGTTCTGAAACCAAAAGAGCCGGTTTACATCTACTCATGGATGTTCGATAATCCTGTACTGGGAATAGTGGAAGATGTGAAAATCCTTACCACCCAAATCAAGACAATCAACGGATTAATGGTGGATCTTCCAAGTACTGCTCTTCTCTCCTCTTCGCAATTCACAGATCTCACTTATTCAGAAAATAAAAAACTTGTATCCCACTACATAATAATGGGATTTGCAGTTGATGTTCCCGTGTGGGAAATGATGGAAGAAGGCAGTAAAAACCTTGAGGCCCAAAAAGAATCTGTGGGTATTGTAAAGTTTCATTCCACCTTCCAAACTAAAGGCTTCAACACAAATTCAATCAAGGTCGTATTTGTTTTCAAGGAAATGGCTATGTACAATGATTGCGTCCATCTCATAAATACCACATATGAAAAAGCATACTGGACCGTGAAAGCAAAAATGGCCCAACAGCAAAACAAGTAGAGCTTTGCCTTTTCTGAAAATAACTATATATTTTTATTCCAGCAGATATTACCCTTTTATCATGTCTAGATTTTATTACAAATGCAAGGACGTGGGTTTTGATTGCAGTTATGAACTGAATCAGCCAACCCAGAAAGATGTATGGGCAAAAGTAAGGATACATAACAGATATGCCCACAACCAATTCGAAATCCCACCTGAATGGGAGAAAAAAATAGGGGAAGCCATAAAGGAACAGTGAAATTTTTGAGATATATTCCCACCGTGCTGAGGGCAGATGAACTCATAGACAAGAGTCTGAAGAAGGCTGCAAAGATAGAAGAACCATATGACAAGATATTTGAAAATCGTGTCAGAAAGGAAAACATAGACAGGATAGCTACTGCTGAAAGTGTAGCGGCCCCCTATCTTCAAAGATTAGTCAAAAGATTTCCAAGCATTGAAAAATTGCATCCATTCTATGAAGATTTTATTGAACTCAAATTTGGTGTGGACAATTACAAGAAGGCATTGAATAATGTTAACTGGGCCTCTGAGAAACTTGTCTCTCTTGCGACTGAAAACATAAACGAGCTGAAGAAATCAAAGAAACCATTCCAAATGGTGGAAATCAGGAAAAAATACTATGGAAGATTCTGCTCTGTCATAGAACATATTTCCAAGGATCTGCTCATGCTCGGACAGTGCAGGGATTTTCTCAGGAAACTGCCGGAAATAGATCCACTGCTTCCAACATATATTATAGCTGGAATGCCCAATGTTGGAAAGAGTTCGCTTCTCAATACGCTTACAATGAACAACTTCAAGACTGCATCCTACCCTTTCACTACACAGACAGTCTTCACCGGTTTTATGGAAGAGGATGACGTAAGGGTACAGTTAATCGATACTCCCGGAATACTTGACCGGCCCATGGCTGAAAGAAATGAACTTGAAAGAAGATCCATTTTGAGCCTGAAAGACATTAAAGGAGTGATACTCTTCCTAATGGATCATTCTGGCAGTTCCGGATACACTGTAGAGCAGCAGGAAAAACTTTACCAAGAGATCAGGGACACATTCCATAAGAAAATATATAAGGTTCAGACCAAGATCGACATAAGCGAGAGAGTTGAAGATATAGCCATCTCAAACGTGAACAAGGAAGGGCTGGAAGAGTTAAGGAACTTCATTTTTATTCATGCAGGTGAGATGATTGATACAGGATATTGAGAAAATTGCGCTAAAAAATGCAATTGCTCATGACGGTAAGGCAGAAGTAGGAAGCGTCGTGAACAAGATCATAGGTTCATTTCCCGAAATGAAGTCGAGAATAAGGGAAATAATGCCTGATGTGAAGAAGGCTGTAGATCAGGTCAACCAGCTTTCACTGGAAAAACAGCTTGAGATAGCCAATGAAAAATATCCTGATATCCTTCACGAAGAAAGAAAAGAAAAAGAGAAAACCCTCCCGGAGCTGAAGAATGTTCATGGAAAGGTCGTGATGAGGCTGGCCCCTTCACCTTCGGGCCCCCTTCATCTTGGACATTCGAGGCTCTGCATACTCAACGACGAGTATGTGAAAAGGTACGGTGGAGAACTCATACTGAGGATTGAGGATACAAACCCAAACAACATTCTTCCGGAAGCATACGAGATGATCCAGGAAGACTGCAGATGGCTTGGCGTGAATTTCACCAAATATGTGGTGCAGTCTGAAAGGATGCTGTTTTATTACGAAACGGCAAGATCACTTATAAAGCAGGGAAATGCATACATGTGCTCTTGCAGGGTTGAGGATTTCAAGAGAGATCTGATGAATTCCACCGCTTGTCCGCACAGGGATGTATCGCCTGAAGAGAGCTTGGAAGTTTTTGAATCAGTGATAGGGGATATGGCATTAACAGAACATCCTGTCCTTGTGATCAAAACAGATCTTCACCACCCAAATCCTGCCGTCAGAGATTGGATTGCATTCAGGGTTATCGAAAAATCCCATCCACATACAGGCAAGAAATACAGGTTCTTTCCGCTTATGAATTTCTGCGTTGCTGCTGATGATCATGACCTTGGCCTGACCAATGTAATCAGGGGAACAGATCATATCAACAATACGGAGAGGCAGAAATATATTTTCAGATATTTGGGCTGGAAACTGCCAGATTACTTCCATTACGGCATCATACATATTGGAGACATTATCCTGAAAACATCCATGATGAAAAAGGGAATCATTGCAGGTGAATACACTGGATGGGATGATGTGAAACTCGCGACAATAAGGGCACTTGCTGCAAGAGGATATAAGCCTGAAACGTTCAGGAAATACTGGATAGATTCGGGGCTCAATGACGTAAATGCCGATTTTTCATGGGAAATATTCAACTCAATTAACAGGCAGTACATTGATCGATCCTCCGACAGGTATTTCTTTGTGAACTCACCTGAAAAGATCAGTGTGTTGGACGCCCCTGAATCAAAAGCTCATCTCAATCTATACCCCAACGACGATTCAAGAGGGTTCAGGGAATATGATATCAAGAGTAATCCAACCCTTTATCTTCCAGCGGAAGACCTTTCAGAAATGGAAAATGGGAGCATTATCAGACTTAAAGGGCTATATAACATCAGGAAAGAAGACGGAAAGTATTATTTTGCGGGCATCGAAATTCACGGGGAAAGAAAGAAAATAATCCAGTGGGTTGGAGAAGACTCGATTCCATTCACCATTAAGAAACCTGATGGAAATGACGATCACGGGTTGCTTGAAAAACATGCAACTGGAAAAATTGGAATAATTCAACTGGAGAGATATTCCTTCGTGAAAAAGATATCTGACTCAACTGCCCTTTTCCTTCACAGATGATCACATTGGCATGAGTTTTCTCTTGACTGCCTGAGGGAATGTGTGCAGTAGAACTGCATCACCAACAGCCTTAACCCAGCCATATGGTATGGATATTGGGAATCCATCCTCCACAAGGGCCTCATTTGTTTCCTTTATCAGGATTCCGGATATTCCTGCGTTATCCATCTCCAGTATAATGTCATAAACATATCCGACAAAAACGCCCTTGTTGGTATATACCGGAAGGCCGATGATATTCTGCATGGATTCATTTGTGGTGTTCATATCTCACCTCTTGCATAGGTTGATAAAAGATTTAAAAATTTCTTTTCCGTACATAGTATGTTCCACTTCCGGATGGAACTGCACTCCGATAAAAGGCCTCTCCTTTGCATAAAATGCCTGGACAGAACAGTTCCTGGATGATGCGCAGAGCTTGTAAATGCCGGGAAGAGATACGATCTCATCATTATGGTTTTCCCACACAGTAATGTTATTTGGTACGCCATCAAAGATGCTTCCTGTATCGATGAAAGTGACCATTGTCTTTCCAAATTCAGGTACAGGAGCCTTCCTGACTTCACCACCATGGTGAAGTGCCATGAACTGGGCCCCTACGCATATGCCAAATACAGGAACGTTGGTGTTGTCAAGTATTTCCGATATCTTTCCGAGCTTTGGAATTTCACCGATGATGCTTGGGGCCCCTCCAGAAAGAACCCATCCATCAGCATCTTTGATGGAGAGAAAATCTGCATTGTTGCTTATGATTTCAGAATCTGCATCAAGCGATCTGAGAACGCGCCATTCCCTGTGTGTCCACTGTCCCCCATTATCAACAACATAAATTTTCATCTTATTGCTGGAGGAATATTGCGTTAATAATAACTGTTGCTATGACCATATGGTTCCCGCTTAAATACAATGAAATTTTATTTATCCTACAGAGGCATGCATATACTGTGAAACTTAAAGATGAGATTTCTGGCAAATATGTAGAAATCGGAAACTATTCTCCCAACTTGAAGATTTATGTGTGCGGCCCAACTGTTTACGATAAGCCGCATCTCGGGCATCTGAGAACATATGTCGCGTATGATGCCATGGTAAAATATATGAGGCACCGGGGCAGATCTGTCTTTTATCTGCAGAATATAACAGACATTGACGATAAGATCATTAACCGTGCCCTTGAAACAGGGCAGGATCCCCTCGCCCTCTCCCGGAAATATACACTGGACTACATGGATGCAATGAAATATGCAGGAGTGGATTCCGTGAATTACTATGCAATGGCCACCCATCATATTAAAGACATTATAAAGCAGATAAAGCGCCTTGAAAAGAAAGGCTTCACATACACTCTGCCTGATGGAGTTTACTTCAGGGTGTGGATGCTGAAGAATTATGGAAGGCTGAAGCATCAGAGCCCTGAGGAGCAGAAAACTGGAGCAAGGGCAAAGGTGGCTGAACTCAAGGAAGATCAGAGAGACTTCGTCCTGTGGAAATTCAAAAAGGAGGGTGAACCTTCATGGAGATCTCCATGGGGTGAAGGAAGGCCCGGATGGCATATTGAGGATACTGCAATCTCACTCTCGTTTTTTGGAAGCAGATTTGATCTGCATGGAGCCGGAAGGGATCTTCTGTTCCCCCATAATGAGGCTGAACTGTCCATAATGACTGCCCTGAAAAACTCCGAAAATGTATGCCCTGCATGGAGCTATACGGGAATGCTGAAAATAAATGGGGAGAAGATGTCAAAATCACTGAACAATTTCATTCCCGTTGATGACGTAATGCAGAAATACTCAAGAGAGGAAGTGAGGTATGCATTCCTTTCTTCCCTGTATCCGACAGATCTTGATTTCTCGTGGAACATGCTTGAAGAGTCCAGGAAAAATATCTCATATATAAGAAGAAGCTATGAAAAACTGGAGAAACATTCCCAAAAGGGGGCATCCGTTGATGTAGGATCTTACAGGGAACTGCTCTACAGGAATATGGATGATGACTTCAATACCCGGATTGCGATTTCAATTCTGATGGAGCTTGCCTCTGAAATAATGAAAGCAAACAGCCTTGACAGTGAGAGTGCAAATGAAGCAAAGAAGTTGTTTGATGATGCAAACACTTTCCTTGGAATCATACCGGAGCAGAAGGAGAAAGGCATTCCGGAACAGAGCGTTGAATCCCTTTTGAAACTGAGGGAACTTCTCAGGAAGAAAAAACTCTACCCTGAATCTGATGCGATCAGGGAGGCCCTCAAAAACGCAGGAATTATCATGGAAGATGGTGGGAATGGCACGGAATGGCGAAGAGAATAAGAGTGCATTTATTGCGGTGGATCTTGTCAGGGATTTTGTCGATCTCAAATTCGGAAGCCCTGAGGCAGTGAAAGTTGCGGAAAAGAATTTGTCGCTGCTGAAGAAGATTCAGGGAAAGATTCCCATAATACTCACAAAGGATACACACATACAGAACGACCCCGAATTCAGGGTATGGGGGGAGCACTGCCTTGAGGGGACAGAGGGTTCTGAACTTTATGGAAAACTGGGAGAAATAGGTGGAAGGATCATGCCAAAGAGGCATTATGATGCCTTTTTCGGAACGGATCTGGATTCATATCTCCGGGACATTGGAATCAATCATCTGTTTATCAGCGGCATAAGCACGGATATATGTGTGATGCACACCGTAGCTGGTGCTTTTTTCAGGAATTACAGGATCACAGTCCTTGAGGATCTGTGCTGCAGCATAGAACCTGAAAAACATCAGACTGCCCTTAATATCATGAAGTCCATTTACGGGATCACGATTGCTTTATCAGGAAAAGCGGGTGAATTTTTATGAAAGGAAAATATTTCATTGCAGATCAGGATGATATTGACAGGAAACTTGCGAGCGATGTGTACTTCAGCAGGACTGCCCCATTTATCACTAAAAATGACGGAAAAAAAGTCATAGCGGAAATAACCGCTTCCTCCAATGAGATAATAAATTTCACAGGAATAGAGGAAATGATCAGGCTTCTGGAGGGAAAAAATATCAGCCTTCGCGCCATTCCTGAAGGTACCGTCATGAGTACCAGGGATTCTGCCGGAATACCCGTTCCCTTCATTATAGTTGAGGGAATTTATGAGTCCATAATGGAATATGAGACATCTATGCTGGGTTTCATATGCCAGTCCTCCGGCATAAGCACGCAGTCGATGAAATTCTTCATGGAAATATACCCGAAGGAATTTGTTTCATTTGGGATCAGAAGGATGCATCCTGCCATTTCACCCATGATAGACAGGGCAGCATTCATCGGGGGAGCATCAGGAGTATCGGGGATACTGGGTGGCGAACTTACCGGTACAGTGCCGGTCGGAACCATGCCTCATTCCATTGCCATTATAATGGGCGAGAAAAAGGCGTGGGAATATGTTTACAAGAATTCCCCGCCCGGAAGGAGGACTCTGCTCATCGATACTTTCGGGGACGAGAAAGTTAAGGCTCTGGAAATTGCCGAAAAGTTTCCTGAAACCGATTATATAAGGCTTGATACGCATTCGTCAAGGAGGGGAAACTTTGCATCCATTGTCAGAGAGGTGAGATGGGAACTGGATCTGAGGGGGTACAGGAACATTAAGATCATGGTTTCCGGCGGTTTGAAGCTTGAACAGATAGAGGAGCTGAAAAAGGCAGGTGCGGAACTGTTCGGCGTGGGAACATCCATAGCCTCTGCAAAACCAATTGATTTTGCAATGGATATAGTGCAGGTTGAGGATGTGCCGATTTCCAAGAAGGGGAAATATTCGGGTTCAAAAGACGTGCTCAAGTGCACTGAATGCGGGAATGTGAGAGTTGTGCCATGGGGTATTGCTCTGGAGTGCCATGGGCCCATGGAGAGCATAATGGCTGAAATGATCCATGATGGAAAGAGAACCTCAAAGCCTGAAACTGCAGCAGATATAAGAAAAAGATCAGTTGATCTTGCACTGAAAAATGTGCTGCAAAACAGGATGTGAAATTCCTTTATTTCACATTCCTGAGTGCAGAACGCAAAATAATAAAATTTGCGTTGTAGGGGAGGATGGTTTCACTGAATCTTGCAGCTGAGTATCTTCACGTCTGATACTGGCCTGTCACCTCTGCTGGTCTGGACTTTCCCGATCTTTTCCACTGTTTCCATACCCTCAACAACTTTCCCGAAGACAGGGTGTTTTCCATCAAGATTGAGATTGTCCACGAGATTTATGAAGAATTGGCTTCCGCCCGTGTTTGGCCCTGCATTGGCCATTGAAATTGTTCCTTTCTTGTTATGGTTGTTCTTTGAGAATTCGTCCCTGATAGAGTATCCCGGGCCTCCTGTTCCGTTTCCTTTTGGATCTCCGCCCTGGATCATGAAATCGCTTATGACTCTGTGAAATATGGTTCCATTATAGAATCCCTTTTCAGCAAGTTTTATGAAATTGCCAGCAGTTATGGGCATATTTGCATCGTCAAGCTCAATCACAATCTTTCCCAGGTTGGTCTCAATGTGTGCCTTCTTCATTTTGATCATAAGTGATTGTTTTCTACATTAATATGTTTGATTATCGGAACAAAAAATTCTGACATCTCCTCCATCGCAACCGACAGGAGATTCCATGATTAGAACCTGTGGAAAATGCCACATCGACCGAATTCTCTAAGGGGCCTATGATTTGCCACTCTTTGAATCATGAAGCCCACATTCTTCTGA
>JAKAPZ010000113.1 GCA_021822985.1 Thermoplasmata archaeon
TTTTCGCTTTCACCCACAGAGTAATGAATTATGTATCCTGTTCCGGAACCTGATACTGAAACCGTACCGGAAGCAGACTTTGCGATCTCAATTATGGTATCATCATGAATTCCAGGTATTCTTCTGAAAACGTCAGTGGGAATGAAATCAACCTGTTTTCCCCTCATGTCTGTGGTGAGGCTGAGTTTGACCAGATCCTCAAAGAACTTTTCTCTCCTTGAAAGTATGCCATTTACGGTGTCGTAGATCAGGTCAATGGAGTCTCCGTCCACCCTCCTGAAAAAAAAGTTGAAATCCTTCCTGATCTGGATTGAAACGCCATTCTTCCTGAATTTCAGCAGGTATGGCTGATAGCCCATTGAAAGGTAATGATTCAGATTTTTCAGTGCGATTCCAGCCTCAGCTTTTGGGAAATCCTCATGGATTCTTCCCTTTCCAGTTGCAGAAAAACCCTGAAGTTCGAAGCCATGTTCTCCGGATATCTGGGTTATGCTGGTAAAATCATCATATGGAACCGAGAGAAAATCCATGTCGTCCCAGTAGTCGGACCTGAATTTAGAATACTGCTCATGGGTGAATGAACTCACTATGAACCGGTAACCACTCTGGAAAGGAACTGATCTTGTATCTATATACTGCATTTCCTTAAGTTTCTTCAGAAGAAGTTCATTTCTTGGTTTCACAAGAGTTAACCTGACCGGTTTGCCTCCTCTTATTCCTCCAAGGGACTGCAAAAGAATTTCCCTGAATTCCTCCCTTTCCACAATACTGTATACGTCTCATGGATTTATGTATTTTTGGAATGCATTTTATTGGAACAGTATCTATTGTGTTTTACAGATAAAATAACATTCTCTCAACCGTTGTGTCGCATAAGATAGTTTTTTGCAGTGGTTTATGACTCTCCAGTATGGCTTATATTATCCCCTTTTTTACCATGTTCCTTATTTCGTCAATGGTAAATGGTCCATCTATGGCCACGGGAAGAAGTGGATCCTCTTCCAGTTCATCCTCATCTGTGGGCACATCTTCATCATCATCCTCGTAATCGTTTTCATCATAAATGCTTTCAACTTCCACATCATAGGTATCACTTTCCTGATCCTCCATTTCCTCATCCTCATCATCTTCCTCTGAGAAATCGTCGAACCATACCACGTAGTAAAACCTGCCGAACCTGAAGACCTTTCTTCCTTCCTTGTCTATCTCCATCTTACTGTTGCTGCTGTGTGTAAATACCCCATAAATATAACCCACAAGGGTTGCTTCTTCTCTGGAACCCAGTCCTCCGTAATCGCTATCACCAATAGTGTGAAACTCCGACATCAGGTCATAGAGGGAATTTTCATCGATTTCCAATTGTAATCGTGTCTTGAATTAAAACTAAACACTTAAGCCTTTAGTCCCACCTCATGTTCATAACCCATGAAAATTTAAGTTTTTATGGAGAACTCGTTTCACTCATTTTCATAGCGCACAGTCATCTTAATTATTCACCTCTGGTTACACATGCAATAATGTCCAGACTTGTCAAGATACCACCTTCACTCTGCATAAGATGCAGAGGTACAAAGATGCTTTGCGGCCTCACGTACTGCCCCATAGAGGTCGGGAAGATGGCAAAAACTCTTATTACGGATTTCAAGGGCACTGAACTGGTTGGAGACAGCCCTCCTGCAATATTTGTGGGAAGATACGGCTATCCATCGGTCCGGGTATACCCCTCAGCTCCTCCTGTCAGGGGGGACACAACATCATATGAAAAACCTGGTGAATGGCTTAACATGAAGATGGAAAATTTTCTTTCCATGCGTCTTTCCCTCATAAGGGGAGGAATGACCATAAAAGCAGGGAATGCGTCTGATCCGGATCGAACTCTTCAGGATCTTCAGGTGATGTCCCTGAGCGAAACACCTGCAGAGACTTACATTGAATTTCAGAAACCCATTAATTCCAGCAGCTTTGAGCTTGATGATAACACCACTCCCATGGGACCATGGTCCCCAGTGAAAAGAATGAAGATAGAACCTGGTAAGCCAAATATGGCCGCAGAAAAGGCATATTATGACACTGATCTCAAGGCAAATGGCGCCATTCTTGACATGTACAATAAGAATGTGGATGTCCAGGCTATCTCCAAGGTTCTTAGCATGGGAGTTGTGGGAGAGAAGACAAATCGAAAACTTGTGCCAACAAGGTGGTCAATAACTGCAGTTGACAAAAACGTTTCAGACAGTCTTGTTTCCAGGGTTAAATACCTGCCTCAAATTGATGAATTCCAGGTTTTCAGAAGATCCACGGATGGTAACCTTTTTACAGCAATCCTCTGCCCCACCAGCTGGAGATTCGAATGGGGAGAGGCCTGGTTTCCAGGAAGTACATGGAATGCATTTGGGAATATTGCCCAGGTTGAGATAGATTCTGAGGGTTATGGTGGACGTACCACCTATCCTGGAATTGGTGGATGCTATTACGCCAGCAGGCTTGCGGTTACAGAGAAGTTCACAGGCATGGGAAGAAGTGGTTCAGCAATACTCTGGAGAGAGATATACCCAAATTTCAACCTACCTATCGGAGTGTGGTATGTCAGGGAGAATCTCAGGGAAATGTTCAGGACAGCTCCTGTAAAATTCGACAATTTCCAGGAAGCCCTGAGGTATCTAAACCCCCATTTCAAGGTGGACGTTAAGAAGTGGATTGAAAAGTCCCCGTCCTATGCACTGATGAAGAGCAACCTCTACAGCTTCGGGTGATCTCACTGAACCCATACACAGTGAAGGAGATAAGAACCAGAACAGCACTATCACCCTCTTCCATGAAGGAGCTTAAGTATGCAGTAAATCCCTACAGTGGCTGCACACATGGATGCCTCTACTGTTATGCCATGGACATGACACCGGTTCGACCCGGAGATACTCAGTGGGGAAAGACGGTATATGTGAAACGGAATTTCATAGATGTACTGAACAATGA
>JAKAPZ010000026.1 GCA_021822985.1 Thermoplasmata archaeon
ATATAAAAACATCGTATTCCTTAAGAGCTTCAACTATGGAATTGTAAAGACCTTCGTTTTTCTTCTTAATAGAGTTAAGTCTTTTGTTAAGTTCGTCTTTGTCTTCGTAGATACCTTCACGCATTAAATCCGATGCAATGTTTGCACCAGCAATTTTTTTTGGTGACAATAGTAATGGCATTATTCAAATAGCCTCAAACAGAATATAAAGATTTCTTTAGATTGTATAAGTATCATATCTCTCATCATCATTCTTCCATCCACGTCCATCTCATTATCATTTTTACTTGTATATCTTTTCATGCCCTATCCTGTCTGAAATTAACTAATCAAAGGATGTAAACACTCATAGAACTATTTCATGAGGTATAAATTTTTTAATTTGAATTATAATAAAATTCAAATTACCAGTGTAATTGAAGGGGGCCACTTCCGCATTTTGATCCTATCAATCATGTAGTTTTGAATTTTTTGAGTGGATGGTTGTATCAAAAAAATCAAAATCGAAAAATCATTTTTAATGACTCGCACGCATGTGTATTATATACATGCGAAAAATGATTTATTTATTTTTCGGCTGTATCAGGCAAATTACGAGATTTCTCTCGGAAATTGTCTCGGTACCGGTATATCAGATTTTAACCAAACTGCATAGATATCAAAAAACCATGACAGATTGCGATTCTAATCGATAGTTTAGTGGTTTTTTCATTTATGATAACATGATATCATTTCTTTAAAAAACTCCGACAATTGCACATAAAATACATGATATCAATCAAAAAACAGTTTGCTATCATGATAGCATGTGATATCATTTTTTTCAAAAACATGATGCGTGTGCGATTCTAATAAGTAATTTAGGAGTAACTTATAATTTAAACCAAGTTATTGATTATTGGTTCTGAACCTCTATTTTTCAGTGTAATGAAATTATTGATCAATCAATAACTAATCAATAAGATTATTGATTTGTTTTTAAGAGTGTGCAAATATCTATATTTCACAATTATTGATTTAAAAAACTAAAAAACCATGAAAAGTTATAATCGACCATTTCTTATATTTTAGTGATAAATGAGATACAATGGTCTCTTCGGTTATCCTATCTGTCCTGACGGATATGAGTACGTTACCGGTTATCAAATGAATGGAGATACGCATGAAGGTTATTGTCGGAAGCAAAGGAAGAAAAACAGTGACGCATACGATCTGGAAAAAGAGCTGGAATTCAGGAGTTTGAGAATTACTCAGGATATAACAGACTCTCTGGAGTGATTTTAATGACAGATGCACGTGTGAATTTCTATAAATTCAGAAAAAAAGGAATAATGGAAAGACACAACAAATATGCTAATGGTTACATCTGCACAATCTGTAAAAAGAATTCAAGACACGTACACATTTTCTAAATAGTCACATTGATCTGATCAGGTAGTTGAGATGAAAAGAAGATCAATACCGGTCATTGTTTTTTTACACCCCCATTAGTGGAAAGTCTGGAATTGATCCTGACACACAACAGGTATGGATTATCCGGACTTTTTTTTAATCTCCTTTATCTATGTCTTAGTCACTCAATTGTTAAGTCTGTTTACAGGACCTCCTTCTGAGAGAGAAATATGATGCAAGATCTTCATTTTATTTATTCAGACATTATTATATTTTAAAAAGTGATCTTTTTTCATAGAAGTATATAAACTAATATTTAAAAAAAATTTAAATGAATACTCTTACTAACCATTGAATCGAACGGGCCCACCGGGATTCGAACCCGGGTCGTTGGCTTCGAAGGCCATCAGGATATCCTGGCTACCCCATGGGCCCTTCATAATATAATCAACAAACCTTATAGTTCCTGCGTTCATCAATTTTTTCCATTCAACACATTGGACAGAACAGATAGATCTCTTATTCTGTCAACTCTTTTTTCCTGTAAAGTATTGCTGATAAGATAATATAGGGGGAGATCAGCATATCTTTCAATCTGCTTTATATCTTTCTTGTACTTTTCAGGCTTAAGTCCAGTGAGTGAGTAGTATGTAACTGCACCAAGAGAATAAATATCGGAATCAATGTAAACAGCTCCATCGTTGAGCTGCTCAGGAGCAGAAAAGAATTCTGTTCCTATTCTGCTTCCTTTCAATTTTATGGAATCTGTCTCTTCAGGTATTCTGATCGAAGTGCTAAAATCAATTATTTTTGGTATATCGTCTGAAATTATGATGTTCAAGTGGCTGATGTCCCTGTGGACTACTCTTCTGGTTCTAAGGTACTGCAATGCCGAAATCACGCCTTTACACACATTGGTTGCAAATTCATAGCTGTAATCCACATCTTCTATGTGTTCCTTTAAGCTGATACCATAAATTTTTTCCATCACTAGAAATGGCTTGGATCCTTTATTGCCTGTGTCAATGAACTTCACAACATTTGGGTGAACAAGCAGTTTCAGGTTGTCAATTTCACTTACAACCTGTATATTCATTGGATCATTGCGGCCTGCAGTAAATTTTTTTGGAATCTTGATAAGGACTTCATTCCCACGGGAATCTACTCCCTCAAATATATCTCCCATTCCTCCGCTGGCAAAAAAACCTTTCACTTCATAATTATCTTTCTGACCAACGAAAACTTCCATTTCGTTTTCCATTCTAAAGCACATTACTTTCAGATAGATGTCATTATCGGTTAGAACAGTGTTTCATCTATTCTTATATATCTCATCAACATCCATGTAATAATGATGCCTAATGGGATGCCCGAGAACTCAGAAGTTATAAATTTTGAAGTTGAAGATGAACCAAAATGGGTGAAAGTAAAGTTGGAAGATGGCTCGGTAATACAGGTAAAAATGGAGATAGTGGGAATAATGAGGGCCGGAAATGATCCAAACACAGGATTGCCTATTTATATGATCCAGGCCCAGAACATCATAAGATTGAATCAGGTTCCCAAGGAACTCATCAAAAAGGGAATAATGGAAAAATCTAAAGGTTCAGATGGAGCATTATACAGATAAAGGACTGAGCAAGCCCGATGAAAAGGATATTCAAATCCTGAATATTCTCAAGAAAAACTCTAGGCTAACAAATACAGAGATAGCCAGAATTTTGAATCTCTCTGAGGGAACCATACGCAAAAGAATCAACAGGCTTATGGAAACAGGAACTATCAAAAGATTTACAATTGAACTGGGCAGAAGTTATAATGAAGCAATAATATTGATAAAATATACACATTCAGAAAAACTGGCTGTACTTTCTCAACTGAAGGATATTCCTGGCAGCACTTATGAGATATCCGGGAAAAACGATCTTGCAATGCTTGTTGATTTTCACGATCTTGAATATCTGAATGACATTGTTGACAGGATAAGATCTCTTGAATCTGTGAAGGACACGGAAACATTAATACGCCTTAAATAATCAAATCATATAGATATTATTAAATAGTGTTGTTAAATTGTTACTCAAAGTGATTGCAATGGCAGAAGAAAACATTGTGTACGTAGGAAAAAAACCAACCATGAACTATGTGTTAGCTATAGTGACACAATTCAACAGCAATGTTGATAAAATAACCATAAAGGCGAGAGGTAAAGCTATAAGCAAAGCAGTGGACATTGCAGAGATAACAAAGAACAGGTTCATGCCAAATGCAAAATATTCTAACATCAAGATAGAGACCGAAAAGGTTGAGGGAGAAAGAGGGGAATCAAACGTATCATCCATTGAAATAACTATGAAGAAAGAGTAGTTCTTCATTTTATTTTGTATAATTTTTTAAAAAACTTAAATTGGAATAAACAATATCTCCCTGCTGATAAGATGAGTGACACACTTAATATCTCAATCGATTTGAGCGGCAAACTTTCTTTGATTAACAGAAGAATTGAGGAGGTACTTGTCACTGACAACACAGATCTGACTGAAATGTCACTTTATAATATTAAGGCCGGAGGAAAGAGGCTCCGCCCACTTATTGTTTTACTCGCTTATGAGATGAACACGGACAGGGAAATTTCTAATGCACTGGATCTGGCTGTGGCCTACGAACTAATGCACTCTGCAAGCCTTATACACGATGACATAATTGATGAGGCTGAAGAGAGAAGGGGCCAGCCTGCAATGCACAGGAAATACAATGTCCAGGATGCCATAGTCACCGGAGATTTTCTATTTTCGGTTGCTTATCGTCTAGGGGCCAAATATGGCAGGGATGTGTCAGATACTGTTGCACTTGCTGCCAGAAAGCTTGCTGAAGGGCAGATTACCGAATCAAAGAACCTTGGGAACCTGAACATCACGGAGTCTATATACATGAATATTATCAGCAACAAAACTGCTTATTTTTTCGGTGCAGGGGCAAGATCTGCAACTATCGCTGCTGAAGCGGACCTTGAAACTCAGAGAAACATGTTCAAGTTTGCATATAACATTGGAATGGCATTCCAGATCACTGACGATATTCTTGACATTGTTGGAAAAGAGGAAGTTATAGGAAAACCAACATTTATGGATTTCAAGCACAGTGCTCTGACTCTTCCAATGATATATGCACTGAGGAATCGCCAATCTCTTGATACTGTAAATCTCAAGAATGTCATAAGGGGAAACAGAACGGACCAGGAAAGCATCAATGCGGCAAAGAACTATTTGTTAAGCTGTGGTGCAGTGGATATGGCTCTGGATCTTGCGAAGCATTACATCGATGAAGGAATAGGGGCAATGAGATATGCAAAGAATTCTCCAAATCTCCAGTCCCTGTTTGAAATAGCCTACAGCATCATCAGCAGAATAAGAATTTAGGGGATTTCCACCTCTCATTTTTTTGAGAAATAGACGTCTTCAAGAGACGGATTTTCAACCCTGAATGATGAAACACTGTATCCGCTTTTTACGAGTGCCGTGTTTATTTCTTCAGGTTTCGTGTTCATGTGAGATGAAATAGAAATTTCATACTGGTTTCCAATTTTCCTTATTCCCCCATATTCTTCCAGAAGAGTTAGAATTTCATCATCGGGATTGGAAACGGTGAAAATGATTTTTCTATTTCCAATTTTATTAAGTGAAGTTATATCCATCTGATCCGCGATTTTCCCATTCTTTATAAAAATGATTTCATCAACTATATTCTCAAGTTCCTTAAGTATGTGTGATGATACAATTATTGTTTTGCCCTTGCTTTTTTCATAAGTGATAACATCATTCATCATTCTCATTCCATCAGGATCGAAACCATTGTATGGTTCATCCATGAGAATATTTACGGGATTATTCATCATGCACATTGCCAACATTGCCCTGCGCTTCTGTCCGAGTGAGATTCTTCTCATGGATGAATTATGGAGCTTTTCACCAAGTCCGAACCTGCTCAAAAGCATTTTTGCCTTTTCATATGATTCGTTTTCGCTCATTCCTCTCGTTTGCCCATAGAATGAGAGTTGCTGTATTATTGAATGATCAAAATTTATCATAACTCCATCGGGCATCAGTCCAATATTCATCAGGGCATTCGTTCTCTCCTTAGTGCTGTCATAACCATCAATGGATACAGTTCCTGAATTTTGTCTGAAAATTCCTGCTATCGTCTTGATAAGGGTTGTTTTTCCTGCGCCATTCTCTCCCACCAGCCCATAAATTTTTCCACTTTTCAGTTCAACTGAAATATTGTGGATTCCACTATCCTTTCCGCCATAGGTTTTTGTGAGATTATCTAACTCTATCACAGAGATATATTAAAATTTCCCTTAATATATTTCGCTTTTGAGTTCATTGAGAAGATCCTCAGGAATCATTGCGGTTTCACTGTAATTCTTATGTTTTGTAACGATGAATGCGTTTCTGCAATTTTTCAATATTTTTGCCTCTTCTCTGGTGAAATAGATTCGAAGATACTGCAATGTTGACTCCAGAGTTTCGGTGGATCTCCCCTCTTCGGGCACTGCCCTGATCTCATGATCCCCAATTACCAGATATACAGATTTTTCTATGCCAGAAAGCTTAGGCATTTCTGACAGGAGTTCCTTTTCATCGCTGATCTCTATGAACATAGAAATGCTTAGGAAATTTTCCTGAGGAAGAAGGGCATTGTATGTCCCAATAAGGTGGTGGATCTCCTCAATATCTGTGACATTCTCAACAAGGATCATCTCATTGATCTGATTTAACACAGTGTCCCTGTTCTCGAAAAGATAACTGAAAGTCTTGGTGGCAATTCGCCTTCTCTTTTTGACAGAAATAATTCTTTTCCTGTCTTCTTCAACTATTCTTGAAAATTCCTGAGGAGATGAAACATCCCCTCTTTCTATAGAATTCATATTTCTCACATCACTGCTGTTTTAACTGTGTAAGTGTCTTTTCGTATTTGGTTGCATGTGATTTTTCTGCTTTTGAAAGTATTTCAAACCAGTGGGCCACATCGTCGAATCCCTCAGTTCTCGCGTCTTTTGCAAATCCGGGATACATCTGGCTGTACTCGTATGTTTCTCCAGCTATGGCAGATTTCAGGTTCTGTTCAGTTGTCCCTATTGGCTCTCCTGTAACAGGATCTCCTACGGATGCAAGATATTTGAGATGTCCGAATGCATGCGCAGTTTCGCCATCTGCTGTGGACCTGAATACCTGGGCTATCTCCTGGAATCCCTCCTCGTCAGCTTTGAGTGCAAAATATAGGTACCTCCTGTTTGCCTGGCTCTCTCCCGCGAATCCTGCCTTCAGATTCTCTACAGTTTTAGAATTTTTAAATTCCATTTTAACACCATATATATGATTGTCACACACTATATTTATTTTATGTTAGTTTATTATCATTTCATTTAGAATATCAAAAAATAACTATTCTAACATCCCTTTTCCCGAAAGAACAGTGTAAATTCCTACGTATTTTGGAACGACAGTATCTTTCTCAACACTATATTTTCTGTTTAGCATTTTTATTGTGAATGGGATTTTTGAAGAAATCCTCATTTCCCCTTCCTTAAAAATTTCAGGAATTGCCTCATTGAGCGGGTCAAAAGAATGTAATTCTTCAAGTTTCACACTCCTGACCTGCAGCCCGGTTTTGCCATGCAAACTGTTTGGGAATCTTATGAGCCTGTGCACATCAGTTGTCACAGGCTCATCAATTTCACAAGATAATTCCGCTCTCATTGAGTTTATAATCCTGTCAAGAAGTTCCATCTCATCCTTCATAAGTTCCGAATATTTTTCTTTTCCCGGTACAGTTCTGTTCTTCTTCCTTTCTTCCTTACGCAGGTCATTTTTACCCTCATAGTGCCTATGGATTCTGGAAAGAAGCGTGTCTTTCTCCGGGTTTCCGTAAATTGCTTTTTCCATTGCTTCCGAAAATGCAGTATCTATGTCGTTTACCCAACCTTTGCCGCTAAATATTCCATTTTTTGCTACTTCACAGAATTCTTTTGATTTCAGTCCCTCTCCCCGGATAAGGTTTGAAATTTCTCTTCTCTGGTCGGAATTCATGCCAAGCAACTCCTCCTTCAGGACATGGACATGATATCCTCTTCCTCCGGAGAAATAAAGAAGAAGTGAGTCTTCGCTAAGACCCAGAATCCCTGTAAGGTATCTGTATATGAGCCTCTCCGTATGTTTTTTGACTTCATCCAGAGTATTTTCATAGCTCATCTCTGAACTCCCCTCAATATGATCTGCATCAAGATCGAATATGACTTCTGCACCGAGCCATCCCTTTTCTTTCATCAATCTTTCATCAGGTTTTCTGTAGAATGCAACAGAATTGTAGAGGTGCCGGGGAACTGTCTTCACTGCGAAAATCTTCATACCATTACCCAAATTTCCCGGATCTACTCTCTGATGCCTGATCATTGTGCCGTTGAAAGGAATATATCCGATCTCCCTCTTAGCAAGTTCATTCACATATAGCCCATCAGCCTTTTCATAATATGAACGGAACATTGAACTCATGATTTCAATTTCGTGTTTTTCCAATGATAAGAAAATGATACATATATTAATAAAATTTCTAATCAGGGTTAAATGAGATTAAGATATTTCACCATAGCACTTTGTGTCCTTATGGCATTACCAGTCATTTCAATCGCTCCACACCCGGGCACAGGCACATTATCAGTAACCAGTTTTAATGGCTCCAGGGGTTTGGCATGGAATACAAGTGCAGTACCGTGCATTGATTATTCTCCGGTTGGATCTCCTTCCAATTATCCTTATGCCATCACCGTTCCGCAGATGAACAGCATTTACAATGTAACGCCTCTTCACAATAAAGGATTTCTTGGGCAGGGAGAAACCATTGCTATTATTGATGCATATGGAGATCCATACCTGAATTATGATATCTCTTCCTTTGACAGTTTTAACAATCTCACATCCCCTAACATAAATATTGTTTACCCTTTTGGTGCAACAAAAAACTACAACCTCAGTTGGGCAGTTGAAACAGCTACTGACGTTGAGTGGGTTCATGCAATTGCGCCATTGGCAACAATCGATCTGGTACTGACGCCAAGCGCAGAAGTCGGATACCTGCAGGCAGCAGTCAATTATACAGTTCAAAATATGACGGTGAATTCCATCAGCATGAGTTGGGGATCGCCGGAAAGTGCCCTTCCAAAGGCACTCACTCTGGAATATTCCCAAATATTCAATCAGGCACAGAGCCTGGGAATATCCGTCTTCGCAGCATCCGGGGATCAGGGCGCATACGATGGCACAGGCTCACTCACAGTGAATTTTCCAGCATCAAGCCCAATGGTGACCGCAGTTGGTGGTACTTCAATATATTTCATCAATGGGAAACTATACCAGTACGCATGGGATGGAAGTGGTGGAGGTTATAGCTCATACTTCAGCGCATCGCCAATTCAGAATGCCTCAGGTTTTAATGGAACCAGAAGGGGTGTTCCAGATATTTCTTTTGATGCAAATCCAAATTCCGGTGGTGTTTTTGTTTTTGCAGGAGCAGCACTATATGCCATAGGGGGAACGAGCCTTGCGACACCAATAGCTGCAGGCATATTCATGGTTATTTCCCAGTATTTGGGAAGGAATTTAGGTTATATAGATCCATATCTGTATGAAATCGCAAAAACAAACCAGTATGGCAATGCCATAATTCCAGTCCCAATTGGAAACAATGGCAAATACAGCGCCTCATACAATTGGAATCCCGTGACCGGATTGGGAACAATAAACGCTTTCCAGTTTGCTAAAGCCATTGAGGGATACACTGGCACATATGGAATATCTTTGAATTTCAACAGAATTCTGAATAGCTCTTTCAATTTCTCTGCAACATTGAAATACAATTCCTTCGTCACCGGCAATTCGACCTATACTTACAGGGCAGGAATAGGCATATATTCCGGTGGCAGTGAAATTCTTTCGGATGGGATCATGCAGCAGGGTGGCAATTTCTATTATTATTTCAAAATTGGCTCGACAATCAAAACTTATCTTCTCAAATTTTCGGACATAAATTATAATGTCAGTTTGAATTTCAATTGTTCTGAAATCTATATGGAAGTTGGAAACCAGTATTATAATGAATCTGTCTTTCCATCAGATATATATGGTGGAATGCTGGATGCAAAGATCACCACTGCTGAAGGTTCACTCCCCTCAAATTTCTCTTCCGTACAAATATCGAACGTAAGTTTCAGATCAGGCTCAACTTCATTGAAAAGCGAGTCTTCCCAATCGTATTCAAGTTACCTGCCTTTCAATGACAGTTCACTTAATGTATTTGGAGTATCTTCCAGTGGGAATGCATATACAATTTCAAGTGGAGATTCCAATCTTAACAATCTCAATATGGTATATGGCCCTTCGACAGAATATTTTAAAATTTCACAAGCTTATCCTGTTTCAATCATATTTTCTTCACAGGCCACTTCTATATATGTTAATGGTTCCTTATACCAGAAATCAAGCATGATCCTAAGTTCAGGAACATATTACAATATAACTGAATCCTATCTCGGAACGACTGCGAACTTCTATATACGCACTCCAGTATATTCAAAATCAACACTCCTGTTCAATTACAGTGCAAATTATTATGATGCAAAATTCAACCTCACTCTTGACGGGCTTTCTCACATGATTGTGGACAATGGTACAAACATATCTGCAATTGGGGATTCCAACATGCTTTCAGGTTCATCATTGGGTTTTTACAACTTCTACAGCAATACCAGAATCAGATCATTAGTGAATATCTCTGTTTTGGAAAGGCCGGTAAATATAAGTTTCACAGTTTTTCCATCATCCTCTTCCCTCTCTTTCAACGGGAAAAATGTACCTCTCAATGAAACTTTGAACATAATTCCTAAATCATACAATTATACACTTTCTTCTGCTGGGTTCAACACGCAAACTTCAGCCTTAAAATTGGAACCGGGGATTAACATGACCATAGGCCCCCAGGAACTTGCTGGAACAGATAATGGATTTTTCCTTTCCGGGAACGTGTATAATGAGTATTTCATATCCCTTGACAACATAAATGTACCAGTTTCAGGCGTCAATGTAAGCTACAATTCAACAGATTATTCCCTGACAACCCTTTCCGGGTTCTATTCTATCTGGCTACCATCAGGCACATCAAGGATACATCTGACCAACCCATATTTTGACAATTACAGCACAAATGTGACTCTTTCGGGCAACTTATCAGGATATGACATGGAGATATATCCTTCTCTTAAACCTCTTAACGGCAATTCGCCTGCTGTGTATATTACCAAAGTGATGCCGCTATTGTTTTTCACATCATATATTTCATGGAGCACAAATATAGTTTCACAGATTAGCTATTATATTCTGGATTACCGGGACGGCCCAAATTCAAGCTGGAATCAGATAATGATCAAATCGCCAACGCAATCTTACACATTCCTTAATGGCATTTATCCGGGAAAGAACTACTATATCAAAATCTCTGCCGTATTGAGGAGCAATACAGTGATCAATTCATCGGTTGTCCAGTTGTCCTATTCCAATCCTATTTATTCAATTCTGAGTGGATTGATATATGCAGGGATCATTTTGTATGCATATATAGTTGTGTCAGCTGTCAGAAGAAGGCGGGCAAGAAAAAGGGCCCAGAAGGAGTTCAAAGATCTGCCTTAATTTTTAATAAAAATTTTTTGTGTTCAGGTTCAATCAATGTTGAACCTTACACCCTGTGAAAGAGGCACATCATTCCCAAAATTTTTCGTCACAGTCTGGCGCCTCATATAGGATTTCCAAGCATCACTTCCGCTCTCCCTTCCTCCTCCTGTATCCTTTTCTCCTCCAAATGCACCCCCTATCTCGGCTCCGGCAGTTGATGTGTTCACATTTGCTATACCACAGTCAGAACCTCTTGCAGAAAGGAAGTATTCTTCCTCCCTCAGGTCATTTGTAAATATGGTGGAAGAAAGGCCCTGTGGAACATCGTTATGTATTCTCAATGCTTCTTCAATGCCTGAATAACTGAATGCATAAAGGATCGGTGCAAAAGTTTCATCTCTTGTTATGCTCATGCCTTCCTTAGCTTCAATTATTGTAGGAAGGACATAATTTCCATTTCCATGCCTGCTGCCGCCGTAGATCAGTTTGCCTCCCTGTTTTTTTGCAGTTTCTATAGCAGCAAAATAATTATCCACTGCTTCACTGTCAATGAGGGGGCCTACAAGAACGCCAGATTCCAGAGGGCTTCCGATCTTAACATTCTCATATATCTTCTTGAGTTTTCCAAGAAATTCATCATATATTTTCTGGTTGATCACAACTCTCCTTGTGCTGGTGCATCTCTGGCCAGCTGTAGCCATTGCACCAAATGCAACGCCCTTCAATGCAATGTTCATGTCGCATTTTTCACTCACGATGGCGCAGTTGTTTCCGCCAAGTTCCAATATGGTTTTTCCCAATCTTTCTGAAGCTTTTGAAGCAATGGTCTTTCCAGTTTTAACTGAACCGGTGAAGGAGATGAGCGGGAGTCTCCTGTCCTCTGCCATCAGATTGCCAATTATCTTTCCGCTTCCATTCACCAGTGCAAAAATGGGAGGAAGTGATTCTTCTTCCACGACCTTTGCTATTATTTTCATGACTGCAACCGAGGTGAGAGCAACCTTGCTTGAAGGTTTCCACACTGAAGTGTCACCGACAACAGCTGCAATAAAAGAATTCCAGGACCATACGGCAGATGGAAAGTTGAATGCAGAGATGATTCCTATGGGCCCCAGTGGAGCGTACTGTTCATAAAGCCTGTGTTTAGGCCTTTCACTCGCCATTGTATTTCCATAAATCTGCCTGGAAAGTCCCATGGAGAAATAGCCTATGTCAACCATTTCCTGTATTTCGCCCTGCCCCTCGCTCGTTACCTTGCCTGCTTCCATGGAAACAATCTTGCCAAGTTCTTCCTTAAATTCCAGTATTCTGTCAGATATTTTTTTTATTATCATCCCTCTTGACGGGGCTGGGGTTTCTGACCACTCAACAAAAGCTTTGCTAATGATTTGGATCGTTTTATCATAATCGTTCTCTGTTGCAGTAGAAATTCTCGAAAGGAAAGTGCCATCGATGGGACTGACAGATTCAATGGAATTTTTCGAATTAAATTCAAGCCATTTGCCATTGTACACACCGGAATTATCATCATTCAGATTCAATTTCCTGAAGGTTTCATCCCTTGCTCTTTTAACATCAGTCATGGCTCATTATTTTTACTACCTTATTAGCGTTGTTGATTGATCATAGCCGGCAAATGCACAAAAGAAAAAAGATAATAAAATAATAAGGCATTCACCTGAGAGGGCTCGTGGTCTAGTTGGTTATGATGTCGCCCTGACACGGCGGAGGTCACCGGTTCAAATCCGGTCGGGCCCACTTTTAGCTAAAAGCAAGTCCTAGTCTTTATCACTTTCAACTATCTCTACTTGATGAAACTTCTTTCTGAGAAGTTTCTCTCAAAGAACTGCGTTATGGAGTTCAACCCTGTCATTGATTTGCGCTTATAACGCGTTATAAGGAATAACGGGACAAAGATACGCGATGTTATCGCAATCCTCATAGACCGTATTTATTCCACATTACTAAATAAAACTACTCTGTTTGTACATATCTCTCTAGATTAAATCCGGAATAAAATCTCTATTCGAATGTACCCATCTTTATGTCTATTATAGAAAAGTCTGGCATCTTCAGTTCTTGTCAGTTTGCATAGCCAAGGGGAATTCCAACAAGATAAATGTAAAGAATTGTCAATTCGGAACTGCCGTAATGGACAATCAGATAGCCAAGCAATCTATCAAAAAGGGCTCCAAGCTAAAGTGATATTTCTGGTAATCCTCGGAATTCTCCGTCTCACTGGTAGTCTAATCGATGAACATTCATAACGCTAATTTCAAAGATTGAGAGAATATGAGTATTCAGTCACTCCGTTTTTATTAAGGATTTTGCCTGTTTGAAAAAATCCTAGGGAGAGGAACAATTTTATAGAATTTTCGTTGTTGGAATAAACACCTTTAACTCTCAGTTCTTTCCAACCCTTGCTCCTTGCTCTTGAAATAAGAAGTGCGAGTGCCCTTTTGCCATAGCCTTTGGATCTATAGTTTGGCTCTCCAATCACTATTGGCAAAGAATCTGGCATCAGACAGGCATCTCCGATAGGTTTCCATGATCCGCTTTCTTCTACTTCTATTATGTAGAGTTCCCCTCTTGCTGATAGATATCTATACATCTCTTCTATCTTCTCGCGGCTGTATGGTTTTTCCGTTCCTTCGGAATTTCTAAGGACTTCTATGTCAGAATACCAAGCTTCTGCATAATCAACATCCTCCATCGACCAAGGTCTCAGCCTAAGTCCACTGTCATTCAATAGGCTAGAGGTTTGAGTCATGATGGAAGTTAAATTTCAACGAATTCTTAAATCTTATGGATCTCTTCAACATTCCGGGGGTAACCTCAATCCTCCTGCAACAAGATAGATGATCGTATCCCTGTATTCCTGGGCCTTGAAACCATATGAACGCCT
>JAKAPZ010000114.1 GCA_021822985.1 Thermoplasmata archaeon
ACACTGAAGATGAGTTCATTGCTGAAATATTTGGTGAACCACAATTCACTAAAGAATATGAGAACAAGAATCAGGACGTGTCAATCGGATACAGGCCCCCAAGGGTAAAATCATTTTACACAAACTCAAGATTCGGTCAATTAAAACCCAAAGATTGAATTTGGGCAAAGTTCAACTCATGGACTAATTCCTCTTGCATATTCCATTATTTCCTTCATGTGCTCAAAAGTTTCCTGATCTTCGAAATATATTGAAGTGCCCTTTATTCCTCTTGAGAGCAGAATTCTGTTGATGAGCAGTGCCTTTGCATATGGGTCACCACTATCAGCTAATTTGCGAAGAGATTGATTATTTCCAATATTATCCATTATGGCAGAGGCGTTGACTACCCATCTTCTGTTTCTCCAGATCAGGTCCTCTCCCCATATCACTCCCACATAGTCTGCTTCAAATCCCTGCCTGAATGAAACTAACAATTCTAATTTTTCATGTAATAACGCATTATGGGCCTTTTCGGAGATCTCCTCTCCACTTCTTCAAATCCTGAATCGGTAAATGCCCTGTAAAGGCCGGTGTATGCATAAGGTTCAGGATAATCCGATTCCCCCGGATCCACAGGATATGCCTCAACAATACTGGCCCCTTTCTTCCCGGCATAACTTAATGCCCCTCTTATCAGTGATTTCATCACACCTTTTCTTCTGTATTTTTTGTCTATATAGAAACAGACGATGGACCAAACCGGTTCATCATCGATTGGTTTCAGTATCCGTGATGAGCTCAGGAGAATGAATTCGTCTCTGGGGCCAAGGGAACACCATCCCACGGGTTTCCCTTCCATATATGCAATGAGGCCGGGTGTTTTTCCTGAACTGATCAACCCACCCATGATTTCTTTTCTTTCATTTTTCGTTCTTGATGCAAATTCCGCTCTTCTCAGCCTGAAATATGTGCACCAGCATCCTCCGTAGGCCCCTTTATCGCCGAATAGCGCCTGCAGATCATTCCATTTATCCGGTGAAGCTTCCTCCAGTACAATTTCAGTTTTCATTTATCATCCTGTCCGCATCATATGTTAAGAGCAGTTCAAATAGATTTTGAAAATGAAAAATGTATTGATCTTTGTGAATCCCATAAATAATTCCTGAATAAAATAAGATGGATTGTCTGGTTTTTTAAAAAAATTCACAGGCCGGCAGGAGGCCCGCGGGAAGTTTATTTCCTTCGTATATAGAAATAACCAACTGCTGCTGCAATAACCACAACGATTCCTGCTGCTGCATAGTAATAGAACACGGGTGTTGGAGGGCCCGATATTTTATTAAGTGTTGTGGTTATGTTTTCGGTACCGCCTGAAGACAGAGTGAAATTCATATATTTCGTCACATATCCCGGATCGGATATCACAACATTGTAGGATCCCGCAACCACAGACATGTTAAATGTTGAATTGCCCACGCTGAACACCACGCCATTCACAGTCACATTCAGTCCTTTCTGAGTGAATTTTCCAGTTATGTATGCCCAGTGGTGATAGTTCAGATTCACGACTACATCAGAGCCATTTATGACAACAGTTCCGGAAGTCACTCCTGTGGTGTAGTAATATGTACTGTTCGAAATGCTGTATGCAAAAGAGGTTCCATTGTCGCCTGAAACAGTATATTCAGAACCGGTAGCTATCTCGTTCACACCGTTTATTTTCAAATTCCAGGTTGTCCCTGGCGCAAGCCCGGATTCCCTGAATGTCACAGAATAGATGGAAGATGTGCTGTATGTGTAAATGAAGTGAGAAACGCTGGAACCGAAAAAGAGGCTGTTCGTCATGATTAAGGTTCTGCTACTGGAATCAAATAGCATGTGCATTGAAAGGGTACCGTATGGTGCAGTTGCAAGTATCTCCCCCGTGGATACTTTCAGTGCTACCACGTAAGGTGTGCAGGTTGTCGTGTTAAAGCTTTGAATATACTCTATCCCCGTAAGATTGGAATATGCTGACGTGAAGGGCACTCCATCAACTGCTATTCCCCCACTTATGCCGTAGGTGGTTGCATTGTATATAAGATCGGGCACGCCGGATAAATTTCCATTACCTACAAGGAATAACCCATTTACACCATATGGTGTTATTGTTGTTACCTGGAATCCCTTGGGGTATGGTGTATATTTAAAGGATCCGTTCATTGGGTTCATATTCATGACTCCGGTTGAGTTTATCATCAATATATTTCCATTGTAAATCTCAGGATTAGTCAGGAAAAATGCGAAAGCAGGAATTTGCCTGAATGTGGTGTTCTTCAATATGCTGCCGTTCAGGTACAAGATATACACATCCATGGTGCTTGTGGCATAATTACCCGATATGACGTACAGTTCATTTGAATTGCTTACTCCTGTTGTGTATGTGACATTGTTTCTTGCATTGGGAAGATAGATATTTTTCTCAATTGTACCATTCCCAGAGTATATAAGGCTCAAATTTCCGGTGCTGGATGAAACAGAATACAGGAGATTTGACTGGGATGAGTAATATAAAGAATCAGGTGATGTAACGTTGATGTTTTTTCCTGAAACAACTCCGGATGATGCATTATAACGAATAATTTCATTGTGATTAGGCAGGGAAGCAAATAATGTTCCCTGGCCCTGATCAAATGCAACCGATGAAATGCAGTTGGTATTGTTGCCGTAGGTAAAATTATTCACATATCCCGGTGTCTTCTGCATAGTTCTTGTGGAAAATGTCGAAATTGCCCTTAAAAATGTCTGGTTCGCAGGGCTCTCAAATAAGACCAGAAAGGTATAAGTCCTTCCGGAAATAGTGAAATGAGTGCTTACCGGATAGGGCTGGTATCCGCCTGAAGCTGTGAAATTTGCCTGGTACGATCCATTCACCAGCATACTTGTTATATTTGTTCCTCCGTTAGAATTAAGGTTTATTCCGTTTATTGATGCATTC
>JAKAPZ010000115.1 GCA_021822985.1 Thermoplasmata archaeon
ATCTTTTATTGTTCTCCTGAGGGTCTCCCCTGTGCTTGTAACATCGTCTATGACAACTATCTTCTTGTCCTTCACAGCTGCAAAATTGCTGCTGAAGTATCCGTCTTTCCTTGCAGGATGGGGCCTGTAGACTATGAGTTCCTTCTCCATGAAATAAGATATCATGGTCGCAAAAGGTATGCCGTTCACTGTGATTCCAAGTATGGCATCAATATCAAACTCTCCTTTTTCTGATTCCTCATATATCATATCACATATAACTTCTGCAATGCTGGATATTCTTCCGCCATATACACCAAGGCTTCTCCAGCCAATCTTCACGTCCTGTACGTCCTTGTGCTTTACGAAATCCTTGCTGAGCAGCCAAGTTACAGTGTTCACTGAAAGATGCAGCTCTGTGGATATTTCCTTATCCGACATGCCCTTGCTCTTCAATTCCATTGCTTTCCTGTATAATTCCTCAAGGCTGTACATATATCAACGCCTCATAAATCCCTAAAAGATATTATAATTTATCCATAAAAGTTGAAAGTTTATCCCTTATGAGGGATGCTTCCCTTTCAAGTTCAGCATCTGTAACCAGCAGCCTGTCCCATGAAATCTCCCTTCCGCAGTGCCTTGGTATCACATGGAGGTGATAGTGCATCACGATCTGCCTTGCACATGCACCATTGTTCTGCCCAACATTTATTCCGTCTGCCTGAAAGACTTCCATAATGGCCCTTGAGACATACTTGGCCACATGGTGTACTCTTGTGTAGTATTCCATGTCAATGGTGAATATGTTCTCATAGTGCTTCACCGGAATGATCAGCGCATGGCCACGTTCTACTGGATATTTGTCCATGAATCCGATGACATAATCATCCCTGTAGAATATGTGGGCCTCCTTTCCCGTTACAATGTTCCTGCAGAAAACACATTCAGGCAAATCAATCATCCCTTCCTTTTTCTTCCTTCCAGTGCTTATCCCATGAGGAATTTTTTCCTCAGAGGTGCAGCATCTCCCGTTTCCATTTCTTTTATGGAATAGGTGTCATGAGGTGCAAGGCCAAGCAGAAATGTGAAACTCATCAAGATTCCCCTTCTGAACGCATGCACTGTTACCTTCTGGCCGGGTTTGCAGCCAAACAGATTTTCAACCATAATAACCGGGTTTCTCTCGTTAAGTTTTCTCAGGAAGTTTGGGCCAAATTTGTAGTTGTCGATGGCTACTATCTCGTCTCCCGGATATATTCCTGCTTTCTGGGCAGGGGAGTTTTCAAGCACGAACATCACATTTCCGGAACTTCCGGAGTTGTTGAATCCGAGGCCCATATATGCAGGCTGATCTGTTCCGAGATCTGCAGAATATTTTTTCTCCAGATCCAGCCCTATTTTCTTAAGTTCTGATGGAAAATCAATGATCTCTGTTCCTCTGACATACCTGTTGAAGAATGGCACAAAATCAAGTCCTGAAATATCCGTGAGGGCCCCCAGGAGATCCTTCTCGGTGAATCCCTTTCCGTCCCTGTTGTATTTTTCCATCATGTGCCTGAACAGGTCATCGAGGTTCCTTGCACCCTTGGTATATTCGCATATTCTTGAGTCAAGCATCAGTCCAAGAATTTCTCCCTTTAAATAATACGATACATAGCTGTTTATCAGATTTGGGCTGAATTTATACAGCTTGATCCACGCATCAAAGGATGAGTCTGATGCTGATTCATATTTAGAGCCCGGCGTTCTCTCATACATCTTTATGATCTCTGAAAGATGTCTGAAATAATCCTCTTTTGTGTAAATTCCAGCCCTTAGAAGCATGAGGTTTCCATAGAATTCCGTGATTCCTTCCGATACCCATAAAAGCGTGGTGTATGTTTCCTCCTTGTAATTGAAGGGGCCCAGTTCAGCAGGTCTTATTCTCTTCGCGTTCCATGCGTGGAAAAACTCATGTGAAACTATGGAAAGAAATACCTTGTACCTGTTTGGATCTGCAAACTCAAATTTCTCAAATGCTATGGTTGTGGAGTTGTGATGTTCAAGTCCGCCTCCTGTTGCGGTCAGGAGATGGTATATGAATAGATATCTCTTATAGGGCAGCCCACCCATCATTTCCCTGTATGCATCCACTATTTTTTTGGTGTCTTCCACTATCCTGTCTGGGTTTTCATTTCCCGTGCCATAAATTGCTATTTCATGTTCCTTCCCTTCTATTGTGAAGAAGAAGGATCTGTGTGTTCCTATTTCTATGGGAGAATCCACGAGTATGTCATAATTTGTCGCCCTGTACCTGTTTTCTCCGCTTTTTTCCATTCCCGTGGATATTTTCCAACCTTCATAGGGTTTGATTATAAGTTCAACTGACTGATCCTTGTATCCTTCAAGATACATGAAGATGCTTGCTCCATTCACATATGCATGAGTGGAGTCGATGTGGCTTTCCCTTACGGAAAGTACTCCTGAATATACCTCATAAGTTATTGTGAATGTTCTGCTGTCACCATTCATTATCCTCCATGTGGATTTGTCCTTTCTCTGTATATCGATTGTTTCATTGTCCTGTGTCCTTGCCTTCAGAAGTCGGACATTTGCAGCAAAATCACGGACGAGATAAGAACCGGGTGTCCATGCGGGCATGGTGATCATGGTAATGTCCTCAGAAATATTTTCAACATTCATAGTCACCTGACAGAAACCTGTCTGGGGTTCATGAATTTCAAGTATGTAGGTTAATTTCATTAAACAACCTAACTTACAGTTATTCTTTTTTATTAAACCTTATTGAAACCAGTCATCTGAGCGGATCGGTTAAAACCTGACTCCTCTTCTTTTGTCTAACAGGATGCATATATTGCACTGCTTTATTTTTCATGGAACCCGTATTTGAACTTTCAAGTTACTTGAAGCATTGATCTATCAAAATCACTTTATCACAGCATTGAATTTTCATTACTGAACCTGGTATGTTATTATA
>JAKAPZ010000027.1 GCA_021822985.1 Thermoplasmata archaeon
ATGAGAAAAAATTGCACCGGCTTCCAATACAGATGAGATTTGGAGATTTAGATGGATTAAATCATGTTAATAATGCAAACCATCTGACGTATTTTGAGCTTGGAAGAATTGCTTTTTTCAGGGAAGTGCTTAATGGATTTGATTCAAACGAAGTTCAATTTGTAGTAAAATATACTGAAATAGATTTTAAAGTGCCACTTCATTTTGAAGATCATCCGGAAATAGTTTCATGGATATCAGAAACGGGCAATACACACTGCGTTTTTTCACACGTTGTGAGAGACATACAAAATGGAACAGTTTTTTCAACAGGAAAAATTGTGCTTGTCTGGATTGATTCAACACTCAAGAAGACGCCTATCCCTCAGAGCGTTAAAGAATTGCTACAAAATAGTATGCCTTAAGGGTTGAAATAGAAATTAAAATTATATTTTGGTTATTTCATTTAATTATAGTTATTAAAAATCAAATTTTCTGCAAAAATCTATTCAGGAAAAATCATTCCTTGCAAAAAGAATATATATATTTTAACGATAAACCCGAGCCTCATAGATTGACATGCTAAACATGTCAAAGGACGGTGAAACATAATGGCCGAAAAAGATAAGAAAGAAGACTTTCAGTATATAGTGAGAATAGCAAACAAAGACCTTAACGGCGAAAGAAATGTTGTCCTGGCCATGTCTGACCTCAAGGGGATTGGTACAAGGTTGTCTGAAACCATGATAAAGAAGCTTCAGATAGACCCGGAAAAACAGATGGGAGAACTGTCTGAAGAAGAGATACAGGAAATAAGGGATTTTGTCGAATCTCAAGAATACAGCGACGTTCCTGCCTGGATGCTCAACAACAGGTTCGATCCTGTTACGGGAAAGAACATGAACCTCGTTACCAATGACCTTGATATGCAGATACAGGACAACATCAATGCCATGAAGAAGATGAGATCCTACAGGGGAATAAGACATGAAGGACGCCACAAGGTCAGGGGACAGAGGACAAGAAGCAATGGCAGAAAAGGACTTTCGGTAGGAGTCCAGAGGAAGAAGGAGTGAGTTAAATGGGGGACCCAAAATTTCCTAAAAAGACGTATTCCACTCCAAGACATCCATGGGAAAAGACAAGGATTGACAACGAAAGAATAATAATGAACAACTACGGGCTTAAGAACAAGAAGGAACTCTGGAAAAGCCAGGCTACTCTTGATTCTATAAGATCACAGGCAAGAAACCTTCAGGCTAAGATAAGAAACAATGATCCTGTTGCAGTAAAACAGCTCAATCTGCTTCTGTCGAGATTGAACAGATATAAAATCATAACCGGAACTTCTTCATTGGATGACATACTTACTCTAAGCATGGAAAATGTCCTTGAAAGAAGGCTTCAGACAATAGTGTTCAGAAAAAATCTTGCACTGACAATTGGACAGGCAAGGCAGATGATTACACATGGACACATACTACTGAATGGGAGAAGGGTAACAGTTCCAAGCCTTATGGTAGAATCTCTTGAAGAAGATTCCATTTCATACACGGAAAAATCCCCTTTTTCAGACGATTTGCATCCAGTCAGGAAACTCATCGAAGGATCTGTTGAGAAGGAAGACGCTGATGCAAAAAAAGCTGAAAACATAAAGGAAGAAGAGGTGAAACAAAGTGAATAAAACCGGTATAGCACATATTTACTCGTCACAGAATAACACAATAATTGTGGTAACGGATCAGACAGGTGCTGAGACTCTTGCAAAAGCAACAGGCGGAATGGTTGTCAAAAATGACAGGGATGAGTCCAGCCCATACGCTGCTATGAAAGCTGCTGATCTCATTTCAGAAAAACTCAGGGAAAAAGAGATCACTGACCTTATAATCAAGGTAAGGGCCCCTGGAGGAAACAGGTCAAAAATACCTGGTCCAGGTGCACAATCTGCAATCAGAGCTCTTTCAAGGGCAGGCTTCAAGATCGTAAGAATTGAAGAAGTCACACCTGTTCCGCATGACGGAACAAAAAAGAAAGGCGGAAAGAGAGGAAGGAGGGTCTGATGACAGGAGAACCCACCATACGGATTATCGAGAATACCGAAAGATTCATAAGGTTTGAAATCGACAACATTAACTTTTCTGAGGCCAACATGATCAGGAGAACCCTGATCAATGATATACCTAAGCTTGCAATCGACAAAATAGTCTTCAGGCATGGCCAAATTAGAGATTCCAGCGGCAATGTTTTTGATTCATCGCTCCCCCTTTTTGATGAAATGGTGGCACACAGAATTGGACTCATACCTATCAAGACAGATTTAAAGATGAATTTCAGGGAAAGCTGCAGATGTGAAGGAAAAGGATGCAGCCTGTGTACTGTTACATACAACATTAACAAGACGGGCCCCTCTGAGGTTTTAAGCAAGGATCTGCTTCCTTTCACAGGCAATACAGAACTTGGCCCCACGGATCCTGATATTCCCATAGTGAAACTTGGCCCAAACCAGGCATTACTGGTGACTGCTGAAGCTTATATGGGTACCGGAAAGGAGCACATCAAATGGCAGGTCACATCGGGCGTTGGTTACAAGGTTCACAGGGAATATGTCATAAAGAAAGCAGATAATCCCGGTTTTGAACAGATCAAGGCAAAGTTTCCCAATTCAGTAGTCAGCGAAACAAAAGACACCATTGTAATGACTGATGATGTCCCATCGAGAGAACTAATGATATACATCAACAGGGCAAGAAGAAATGGCGTTGTCAATGAAATGCCTCTTGAGTTCAGTGAAGACGAGAAAAGGTTTATTTTCCATTTTGAAACAGATGGATCTATAGATGCAGCTGATGCACTTGATGTTGCCTTTAAAAGAATACCTGAAAGGCTCAATCACCTGCTTGAAAGCATAACTTTTCTCGACTAAATTTTATTAACTACAAATACCTCCTTATTTAATGCCTTATCTTAAAAATTTTATAGACACTGGAAAATACCTTATGGAAGAGATACACAAACTTCATGATAAAAATGACAGAATAGGATATACCGGAATGGGGGCAGATGGTACAATGACCTCCCGTCTGGACGACTTATGCGAAAGTGTCATAATAGAAAGGATAAATGACCTTGATCTACCTTTCAATATAGTCAGCGAAGAGACTGGATTTACTGACAGGAATTATGAAAATAACATTGTGATAGATCCACTGGATGGAACCTATAATGCAGAAAACCAGATTCCTGCTTATTCCATTTCAATAGCAATTATGGGTGAAAATTTTGATTCCATACAGGAAGGGTTCGTAATGAATCTGCCAACTATGAATTATTTCTGGGCAGAAAAAGGGAAAGGGGCGTTCAGGAATGAAATTCCGCTCCATAAAACAAGTAAACTGACAGGGGCATCTGTCGTGTATTCACTGGAAGATGATATTATCCCAGAATTTCTTAAAACAGGCATAAACAGGCGGAGAATTCTTGGATGCGCATCGGTTGAGATGTCTCTCCTTTCAAATGGTTCACTGGATTTTGTTGCCTATCTCGGACCGGAAAAAAAATTGAGGAATGTTGACATAGCTGCAGGCATTATTCTTGTGAGAGAAACAGGCGGGATTGTGCTCGATGAACATTTTAAACCATTGAATATGGATCTGGACGTGAGGAAGAGAAAAAACATGATTGCCCTTTCTGCTGCGAGGCTTGAACTATTGGGAGGAGATAACAATTGAAGGTAGCTTACATAGTCAGGAAGGATTGCCCCAGGTGTGCAAATATTGTTGAAAGAATAGACAAGATCATTCCTGAAGACTGGGAAAGAATTTTTGAGAATGAACTCAAAGGAGCATTCAGGGACAAGAATTTCAGTGACATAAGCGATATTGAAGCAGATATACTGTTCATCGTGGGTGGTGATGGAACAGTCTTGAGGGCTGCCCAGAAAGCAAGGGGCGCAATGATGGGCATAAACATGGGTTCACTTGGTTTTCTGAGTGAAGTTGAACTGGGAAAGGTTGAAGATACAGTTTATAGAATAACTAGGGGAGAGCATAAGTTCACGGAACTCATGAGGCTGGAAATCAAAGTAAATGGTAAAATTGCAGGATATGCATTGAACGAAGTTGTGATTCATTCCAATGAAATTTCAAAGGTCAGGAATTTCAAGCTTTTTATCGATGGCAAATATCTTGAAAGAACCAGGGCTGATGGCATAATTGTTGCAACACCGGTGGGTTCCACTTCATATTCTCTGAGTGCAGGGGGCCCAATTGTGATGCCTGAAACAAGGGCCATGGTGGTATCTTATCTGGCACCTGTAACATTGAGGATACGCCCCATGGTCATGCCATCCTCCTCTGTTCTGACATTGACTGCAACGGGCAGGGAAACAGAATGCGTCATAATACTTGACGGACAGGTAGAAATCCCAGTTTCAAAGGATGATGTCATCACTGTGACGGGAAGCGGAAAGCCATACAGATTTATCACATTCAGAAGGGATTTTTACACAAAATTAAGGGAGAAGCTGCTTAAAGATGTGGTCAATTAGAAGACGGCTCCTGAGCATGATAATGGAAGCATCCAAGGATACGTATCCAAAGGAATTTGGGGCACTCCTCAAGGCAGAAAACCATGTGATTTATGAACTTGCTATTCTCCCCGGCACGATAAATGGTGACAACCATACAATCATGTGGATGTACAGCAAGCCAATCGATTTCACAGTCGTGGGTTCAGTACACTCTCATCCTTCAGGTGTTATCATTCCATCAGAAGAGGATCTGCACATGTTCTCAAACAGCGGGCCGATTCATATAATAGTTGGAAATCCCTTCACACTGAACAGTTTTAAGGCTTTTAACAGGGAAGGAAAGGAAATAAAAATAGAGATAATTTAGAGATTTCTCTCTTCTTCTCCATTATATTTTGATGCTGGCCTTATGATCTTATTGTTGCTTATCTGCTCAAAATAATGTGCATTCCATCCAAAAATTCTTGAACACGCAAAAACTGGCAGATAGAACATTTCATTAATTCCAAGATAATCCATCAGGACTGCAGCATAAAGATCAACGTTTGCAGGAAGTCCCTTTTTCTCAAACATGTAGTTTTCGACCAATTCGGCAGCAATGAATTTCTGATCTTTTGGAGCGATTTTTCGCAATTCTTCCCTCACGAACATTGCCCTTGGATCTTTCTTTTTGTAGACTCTGTGGCCAAATCCCATTATTTTATCTTTTCTTTCAAGTTTACCTTCAACAAATTTCATAGCATCCTTCTCGTTCTCAATACCGGAAAGGTATGTGAGTACCTCAGAGTTTGCTCCTCCGTGAAGGGGCCCCTTCAAAGTTGCAAGCGCAGCTGTTACTGCGGAAATAGGATCTGTGAGTGTTGATGTGGCAACCCTGAGTGCGAATGTTGAAGCGTTGAACTCATGCTCAAGATACAGAATCATCAATTTTTCAAAAGATTTCCAGTTTTTGTTCTCCTTTTCAGTAATCAGAGAGTAAAATTTCTGGGAAAAATCAGTTCCGGTTGGTGTCTTTCTGGGTGTACCTTTTATTGAAGATGCTGAATAGGATGTAAGCAAAGGCATCTTTGCCTCCATCTGCGTAAAAAGAGACTGATCATCGCCCGTCTTATACGGGTAGAGGGAAATCATTGATCTGATATTTCTCATAAGGTTCTTTTCACGAAGCAAATCCATGATTTTCAGAACACTTTCATCAATGACCATATTAGAGTTCAATTCATTCTTGAATGTTGCAAGTTCATTCTGGGTTGGCAATCTGCCATTGACAATGAGGTATGCAACTTCTTCAAAACTTTTTTTCTCGGCAAGCTCTACGGCCCTGTATCCTCTGTACAGCAGATTTCCGGATGCTCCTGTTGTGGCGATTGATGTTGTGTCCACTACGACATTTGCAAGACCTTTTGGAACGACTATTTCATCTGACATATTCATGCTCTCCTTTTAGCAAGGCTGGAATCTTCAGCCTCGTATTCCTGATATCCTATTAAATCATAAAAGTGTTCCCTGCTCATTATTTCGTTTATAAACCCCGTTTGTGTTCCACTTTTCATTAGATTTCCATAAATATTCTCGGTTGTCTTAAGTATTCCCCGGAATGCAGTCAACGGGAAAATTACCATATTATAACCAAGTTTTTCAAGTTCGCTTATGGAAAGAAGCGGGCTCTTTCCGAATTCTGTCATGTTTGCAAGGAGATATGAATTAATTTTTTTTCTGAATTCAGCGAATTCTTCAATCGATTGCATTGCCTCAGGAAAAATACATTCGGCACCTGCAGAAATATATTCCCTTGCCCTTTCAATTGCATCATCAAGTCCATTGACTGCCCTTGAATCAGTTCTTGCTATGATCAGGAAATCTCCGTCCATTCTGGCCTGAACCGCTGCTTTTATTTTGTTTTTCATGTCCTCAACAGGGATCACTTCCTTTCCTGAAAGATGTCCGCATTTTTTTGGAAGAACCTGATCTTCAAGATGTATAGCAGACACACCTGCCGATTCCATAACCCTTATTGTTCTTGATACGTTTATTGTTTCACCAAATCCCGTGTCGCAATCAACAATCAATGGCAACTTTGAGATGCTTGTGATTCTTCTGGCTTCAAGTGAGACCTCATCCAATGTGGTCATAGCGAGATCGGGTAGGCCCATCATGCCTGCAACACCGGAACCTGATAGGTATGCAGCCCTGAATCCAACTCTTTCCGCTATTATAGCGGACATTCCCGAGTAGACTCCCGGCACCGAAATGATCCCCTTCTTAATCTGTTCCCTGAGGAATGCAGGCCCGAGATTAATGTTGTTTCTTAGCCTTGACATTTCTCAATACCTCCAGATACTCTTCAGATGTTCTATTTTCGAATGATCTTGCAAGCAATATGAGTTCCTTTGCTGAATCCTCTCCCATCATCCTTGCTGCTTTCACTTCAAGATCGTCCCATGTATATGGTTTCTTATTGTGTCCCTTTGGTGCATCAAGTTCTTTTCTGTAATTTCCGCTGTCTGTTGTGACATCAATCATCACTGGAAGATATTCAGGATACATGCTGTCAAACTTGTTTGTGACGGTGAATTTCATGCTGTCTATGAGTCTGAGTATCTCCGGATCCTTCAGGTAATGTTCATCATATGAGTGCGGTGTGGGGGCCCCATTCTTCAGCGTATATGCAATAATATATGGGAGGCTGTGATCTGCTGTCTCCCTTGTTTTTGGCCTCAGTTTCTCCGGATCCTTCACTATAATTGTGTGTGCAACCCTGAATGTTTCCACATCGACCTTCTTTATTTTTCCTTTTATTTCACTCTTCAGCTGTTCTGCAACCTCTGCAGCACTCATGGCATGATATTCTACGGGATAGTTCTTGATCATTGTTTTGCCTATTCTGTCTACTGTGAAATCCGGATTCATGTCGCCTGAAACTTGCCTGAAGAAACCCATCTCTCCGCTGAATATTGGAGCAGGGCCTGTAAAGCCATTCTGTGCAAGGTTAACACCAAAAACACTGTTCCTGCAGGCATTGGATGCCGTGGCCCCCTTCCACATGCTCAGTTCCCCTGCTCTTGTCTGTCTCATGCTGATATTGTTGTTGATGGAAAGATTCATCGCGTGTGAAAATTTTTCATGATCCAGTTCCAGAAGGTATGAAAGTCCTGCAGCAGATGAAATGCTTATGTAAGTGACATGATCCCATCCCCTGTTTCTTATGGATATAGCATCTGAAAGGGCACAGACAACATTATAGGAAACGTAAGCTCCCCTGAGGATATCTTTTCCGGTATAGTTGCCATTTTCTCCTGCACCAATCAGTGGAGGTATGTTATCGGAGGGGTGGAGGGCCTCCTTTGACAGATATGTGTCGTTATAGTCAAGATATCTTGTCATGGTTCCATTGATGAATGCAGCATTTTCAACCGATACTTTTGTTTTTGTAAAAAAAACAGTGGAATTTCTTGTTCCTGATGATGGAATCAGGGACTTCATAGCAACCTGTACAGGTGCAGAATCATAAGCACCGTAAGAAGTTATGGCGATATCTGCAACCCTTTTTTTCAATTCTTCCAGTGAATTCTGGGATGGTGACTTTTCCCTCGTTCTGTCTGCAAGCTCAATTATTTTCTCGAGTGTCTGATCCATGCTACGGGATTACAGATAAATAATAAAATATACCGCTACTTATAAGCCTGCAGTTTAAATTGAATAAAAATTGGGTTCAGTCTTTGCGTCTTCTGGAGGGCTGCTTCTTTCCAGAGTAGCCCTTGTTGCTGTATCTGCGCCTGCCGCCGTGTCCCTGCCTGTTGGGAACTCCACTGAAGCGATCTCTTCTGTGTTCTCTTCTCTCTTCGATCTCTTCATTGGCCTGTCCTTCCATTGGAAGTTTGTATATTTCAATTCCCGCAGTCTTTCTTATCCTTTTCAGCATGAATGCCTCTTCAGGAAGAATGATGCTCATGGCATTGCCGCTTCTTCCAAATCTTGCAGTTCTTCCGACCCTGTGTATGTAGGATTTGTCTTCCTTAGGCAGATCGTAGTTGATTATGTGTGTTATGGATGGTATATCCATTCCTCTTGCAGCAACATCTGTGGCTATAAGGAATCTCTCTCCTCTCCTGAAGTTCCTGATAGACGTTTCCCTCTGTTTCTGTGTGAGATCTCCATGTATCTGTACTGTTCTGTACCCATTTTCCCTGAGTCTCTGGCTGATAAATGAGGCCCCTGATTTGGTGTTTGAGAAAATAACTGCCTTTTCCGGATTCTGGTCTTCAATGTATTTGATAAGGAATCCAAGCTTTCTGTTCCTTTCGGACACCACGTAGGTATGGTTGATGTCAACCGGCATCCTGTCTTCAGATGAATTCACAACCTCTGCATCCTTCATGAATCTTGAAGATATATCCCTGACATAATCGGTCATAGTGGCCGAAAACAGGTACATGCACCTGTTCTCATCGGTCTCTTTGACAATGTATTCCACATCATCATAGAACCCCATATCAAGCATCTGATCTGCTTCATCCAGCACTACTCTCTCTATTTTTGCAAGTTTGATATGCCCTCTCTCAAACATATCCTTTATCCTGCCTGGTGTCCCTATTATGAATTCAGGTTCATAGCTCAATTCCTCTGCCTGCCTTCCTATGGACACTCCTCCGTAGATTAGTGTTGCTTCCAGGTTTGCTGATGAGGCTATTTTCGTAAAAACATTGTGAACCTGTATTGCAAGTTCTCTTGTTGGCAGGAGTATGAGTGTTTTTGTACCCTTTCCCCTTTTTGCCGTATTTATAAGTGGTATCAGGTATGCACCAGTTTTTCCGCTACCTGTTCTTGATTTTGCAATAACAGACTTTTTTTCAAGTATAAGTGGAATTACCTTTTCCTGTATTTCCGTTGCCTCTTCAAATTTCATTTTCTTAAGGGACTCTGATAGTTCCTTTTTTATTCCCAATTCTTCGAATTTTACCATCTCGAACTCTTCTCTTTACAGATTTAACTGTAAATCCTTATGTCTAAACATTATATGTATGTTGTTGTGACATTCTCTACCAAAATCATTTTTCTTCCAAAATTTCAGGAATGATTATGCTGTAGAAAATCATTTTTTGGCCATAATTTCAACATGTATAATGGTCTGTCTCCATGAATCAGGTGTAAAGATCCACTAATGTGACTTTTCTTCTTTCACCTGTGTTAACGTCAAGATAAGAATATTCATGGCTATTGCTCAATTTCATCTCCCTTAAAATCTGGATCCCCATGTCACCGAAGGTTCCGGCACTCATGCTCATGGATGATTCAGTAAGCGAGAATTCCGGTGTCCATCGTACGTATTTTCCATCTTTAATGAAATAATATTTCCCCTTTCTGTCTTCCAATATTGTTATTTTTTCAAAGTTAAAAAATGTGTTTTTGCCCGTTCTTCTCATTCTTGAAAGATTCCTTGACATAAGTTCTATATTGCGGAATTTTTCAAGCAATATCATTCCCATATCCTCCATGCATAAAAAAACCAGTATTGAGTTATTATAGATACATGCTTTTTCAATAACCCTTTCGAACCTTACTGTGTCACTGATTTCTACTTCTGTGATTATAGGTGTGGATTGGACATAAAACACTATATCGGGCCTGCTATAACCCAGTGTTTTCTCTATCTCCGGGTTGCATCCTTTGCCTTTAAGGTATTCAATAAATCTCTGCTGCAAATCACTATGAACTGCAGTCCTTTTCAGAATCGTATTCTCAGTATTGGCAACTTCCATCAATCCCCCAAATTTCCGGAGGCTGATATCTATTGTTTGTCCGGTATTTAATGCACCGCTAATGTTTTCCATAAGGTATGGCGTAAACGAGGATACTCTGATTCCATTAATCCCTCTTGTGCTGAAATGTGTTGTGTTATGAATGGGGCCTAACAGGATTGAATTCATTGCAGCCTTCCTCAGTTGTCTTCTTGGTATGATAGAACATACAGTTTTTGCATCTTCTTCGGAAAGTGAAAAGGTATAGAAATTGCCGCAGTTGGATATTGCAGCATCCCTGACCTCCCTGTCATATTGAAGTATGTACTGGGAAGCTAAAATTGAGAATACCCTGAACTTTCTACCTTCCGAGAGAATTTCCTTAATTATTGAAGCATTAAGATTCTGTGCTTCATCAATCACAAGCATACAATTTTTTGTCATCCCTTTACGCAAAATATCTGCCCAAATCCTGTTAAGCAACATTGATGAGACAATTTTGCCCTGTTGTTCTGAATATCTTGTTTTGGATACATCAACAACCACTAATTTTCCGCCTTCATTTAACAGAGATACAAGATCCGCAGATTCTTCATGTGATGATATTAATTTCTGTATTCCCCTGTCAGAAATTATCGGAAAAATTTTGTTTATTGTGCTCATAGAATATTCCTGCCATGAATCCCATTTTGAAATCATATTTCCAATAATTGCTTTGGAATTTCCGGACGCGTTATTGAACAATTCCTTCATGGAGTTTTTGCTTGTAATGGTTTCAATATAATCAGTAAGTGTAGAATCAGGATTCTTCATTACGACCTCCCTCAATATGGAAGTCAGCATCGTCTGGAGCCTTGGGCCCCATGTCCCACCTGACAGGGCATTTTCTGTGGAAAATATTTTTTGCAGTATATACAGAAATATTGGAGATTCTGCTGAACCTTTCAGCACATTCATTTTCATGGATAACTTTTCAGGATTTTCCTCCGGGGAAATGTAAACAAGTTCCATTTTGCTGTTCATTCTTATAAGATCGCTTGAAAGGGTTCCATGAAAATCTATAATGATAAGATTATTTTTCCCTTCATTCAGGATTGGAGAGCAGAGGTTCTTTATCAGATTTGATTTTCCAGTTCCGGTTCTGCCAAGTATCAGTGTATGAAAATAAAGTTTTTCCGGTTCTATTGAATAAGGCCTGCCGTTCTCAGTGTTTCCGAGTGCTATTCCTTCATTTAATGAGATTTCCCCTGAAATGCCAATTTCATACCTAAAAGGCATTTCACGGCATAAAGGGATCAATGTTTAAGTTTTCCATGATGTCAACATATTTCCAGAGATCGCCAGGTTCAATACTGGGTAAAGAGAGTATATACCTGAAGAATGGGTTCTCCATGACCATTATTGCAGGGCCATGCTGCGAAAGTATTCCAACCCTCCATCTGTTCATTTTCAGATGTTCCCTGAAAACCGTTCCTGAAAAATTGAATCTGTAGGAAAGATTCCTGAGTCCCTTTCCGCGTGCAGCAACATCAAGCCACAGATACTCATTCCTCTCATTTACGAAGATGGATATTTTATGAAGTCCCGGTAGGATTCCCATAGAATCAGGCGAGAATTGACCTATTTTCTCAGACTCCAGATCCCTCCACGAAAGCCGGCCTATCCTTTCATCTTCGAACCATGAATAGGGGCCCCTGTGCTGTGCATAGAATGATCTTTCCCTGAATGAAACAGGAAGATCAATCTTGAAGTTTTTTGCTTTTTTGAATATTTCCCCTGCCATTGAGGGATCACCTTTATCAACTCTGACCTCAAGGCATGTGCCATCTATGTATGTGCATATTGTTTTTCTGTTTCTGTAATCTTCCCCGGAAAATGCAATATATTTTTTTCCTTCGAGAGTTACTTCAAATTCTTCAGCAGCTGAAAAATAATCAGAAGCAGTCTTCATCATATTTTTGGGGAATCCATAATAAAACCAGTCCATGAAGAATGATTTCACAGATATTTCCATTCCGTCATGACTGAATTTCTGGATAAGTGTTGTATGCCTGTCAGTGGGTTCCCTGATCGAGAATGAAACATCCTCTCCTTCAAAAATTACCGGATTAAAAGGCAATTTTTCTTTTAAAAGATCCTGTTTGGAAATATCACGAATCAAATTCCGTCACCACATTCTCTATAAGCCCTATTTGGGAGGATTTAACCTTTACTATATCGCCGTTCTCAAGATAAGGATACTTTCCGGATTTGGCAACACCATCCGGAGTACCGCTCAGTATTATGTCACCAGGATAGAGTGTGACAAACTTATTCACATAGGAAATCAGCCTGCTGAAGGGAAATATCATATCTTTGGTATTTCCTTTCTGCCTCAATTGTCCATTCACTTCAGTGGTGAACTCGACAGGCTCCCCATCATACAGCTTCACCCACGAAGACATGGGAAGAAAAGAATCGGCAGCCTTTCCCATGATCCAGTTTTTGCCCAATGGCGGAGAAATCTGTTCCTGATAATCCCTTGCACTTACATCATTAACTACAGCCAAAGCACATATGCTTTCCTCTGCAGCTTTCTCGTCCGCACCCTTGATTTTTTTCCCTATGATAGCTGCAATCTCTCCTTCATAATCCAGCTGCTTCATATCTTTATGTTTTAGTATGGGCGAATTCCATCCTGTAAGTGTATCCCTGAATTTTGTGAAGAAATAAGGAAATTCGGGCAATTTCTGTTTTGTTTCTGCAGAATGCATCCGGAAGTTCAATGACGGGCAAAGGATTTTTCCCGGATATGCGGGAATTGAACCGGGTTCAACCTCAACCGTTTCCAGTTCATCAAACAATTTTGTGTAATGTTGAATGTTTGCATAAAAATCGTTTATATCCACATTTTCCTTTAAAATCCTCTTTTCATCTCCAACTTTCAGGACAGGAAAATTGTGGTTGCCCTTTTTCAGGAATGAAATATTCATGCTTTCCATAAGAGTTATGTATATTTTAGGCTTTGTTATGCCAGATTCGGGCATAAATTGAATAATTTACAGATAACCACATGGGGAACAGAGAAACTCCAAGCAGGGTTAGCGAAAATATGATCTGATCCGTGTAGGAGTAAATTGGCCAAACAGAAGTCGTACTTACTATGAGATAATAAAATAGGATTGCAAAAATTACCGGAAACATTCCCGCAGCAAATTCATATACAACAGATTTTGTCTCCTTATCAAGCGGATAAACCATTATGAAAAGTATAATTCCAGATAATGAAGAAGCCAGTCCCATGATTCCATAGAGGGCCCCATTGGATACTGTGTCCATTAAAATATTGGGGACGTACCAAATTCCCATTAAAATTATAAGAATAAAGGAAAGAATGAAGTAAAAATACCTGTTGATATCGAAAAATTTCCAGGACATTGCTCTTTGCAGTACATAGACAAAATAGTAAGTGGCAACCATTATTCCAACATTTGTTGCGAAGTAAATGTATATGCTTCTCTGGTAGCCAAGGTATGAGATGATTGTGATCATTACTGGCATTGCAACAATAGCAAATATTGTGGCAATTACAAGCGGTTTTGATATACTTTTTGCATTCCACATCTTTTCAAATATTCCTGGCTTTATGCCCCTTTTCT
>JAKAPZ010000028.1 GCA_021822985.1 Thermoplasmata archaeon
GCGTGAGTTAAAGTTTAATATGTTTTTCTGAAATATGATCTGAATAGAAAAAATAGGGAAATTCTCAAATTCCCCGACTTAAATGGGTAAGAATTAGAAAAATACCTGATCAAGATTCCTTAAAAAGGGAAATAAATCCGTTGTACATATTTTCGTATGAGTATTTTTCAGCAGTTATTATCCCATTTTTTGACAATCCATTTAAAAGTTGCTCGTTTTTTATTAAATTCAAGACTGCTTTAGTGATAGTCTTACTGTCTTTTATAGGCACAAAAAGGATATTTTCTCCATCTATTCCATATTCATCCACTCCACCACAATTAGTGGAGACAACAGCGCAACCACTTTTCATGGCCTCTAACACCACTAAAGAAAAACCCTCAACTAATGATGGGAGGACGAATATCTTACTTTTAGCATATAATGTAACCAAATCAGACGTTTTTGCTCTGTAATGAAAATCTATATATTTGGGTATTTGACCGTCGTAATTCCCAAAAGCAGAGAATTTCCATTCAGGGAGTGTATTATGCAATTCCTCAACAGCTTCCAATATATATTTTGCACCTTTATGCTCTCCATTTCTTAAAGGGAAGAGAATTGTATCCTCTTTATCATCTATCGATTTTTTGAAAAATATGGAATCAATTCCGACATTAAACAGCAGAGGATAATCGATTTCAAACCTCTTTAACATCCCTTTATTTGTTACTATTTTTCTAAGGTTTTTCAAATTATACGTCTCGGCTGCATATTTATAAAACTTTCCAGAAAATGAAATATCATCTTCGGAGTGCTGGGCAAGATAAAATCCTTTGGTATCATGATTTTCATTCACATAGTCACTTGTAAATTTAGCGGTTGACCAATGAGTGGCAATTATCCTTTTTATTCCTATTTTTTTTATCTTGTCTGGTGTTTTAAAAAAGAAAAAATCAACACCATCTAAAATGCTAAAATCATAGTCTACTCCTACTCTTTTTAACATAATCCCTGAACCTACCTTATAGAATACTTTATTAAATAAGATTTTTTTCATCATAGAGTTTTTCAGGCCATTCACAGTTAGCTTTTTATCAAATTTATTCACACTTAGATAGAACAATGGATTTTTTATGACTATTAATACAACACTGTAACCTTTTAACTTTAACCCTTTGCACAATTGGAATACAACATTATCCCCACCAGTAGGATAACTGATATAAGGTAGCCCGCCCAAGACAAAGGCAAAATCATAAAATTTCTTTTCAGTATTCATAATTTTATCCTCTCGTTTGTACTATAGGCTTCAGTATAATTGTATCGAAAACACGCCAAAGTTTAAACATTGTAATCCTAAATATTAAGATGTATCTAATATGTATGTATTGCTCATATTTCTCAAATAAATATTTACCCCAAGAATACGGTCTCAGGAGATATAAGCCAATTCTCTCCGTTTTGTAATATGAGCATTTTATCCATCAGCGCAGTTTCAATAAAATTGAATATGGTAATAATCATAATGGAATATGAACTATCCAGAATGTTTAAACACGTCAAATCTCTACACGGGAAATGGCACATACGCGAGCAATATGTGCGAAATCGTCGGGGGAAAAAATTTATATTCCCTAGTTCTGGATAAAAAGCATCAGGTTTATCCCGGAACATTATTGTATCCAAAAAAGGGGTCATTCCTCAACAGATACATCATCAATGGGATGTTCCCCAAATTCACATATGGTCTCAAGAATAAATTTTATCATTATCTGGACACCGGAATTATGCCACTTTCAGAAGAGGGAATTGTAACCGTTCATGATCTTTACAATCCGGAAAATGAAAGTTTTGCAATAAAAAAGGCAAGGGAATTCAAGTTGAGCAAATATCGGAAATTCAAACATGTGATTTCAATCTCTGAAACCACCAGGAAGACTCTTATAGAACAGGGATTCAGTAAAGAATCCATTGAGGTGGTTCATCATGGTGTTCCAGCAGGATGGAAAAAATATGAGAATATTCAGGAAATAAGGGAAAAATTTCACCTGCAGCAAAACAGGAAAGTCGCTCTTACCATAGGAGATGGGCATTTCAAGAACAATTCACTTGTAACGGAAGCATTGAAGAACAGCGACTTCGTCCATGTGCATGTGGGGGGAGAGGCTGGCGAAATAAAACTCAATAAAGTATCTCTTGAAGACTTGAATCAGATAATCTGTGCATCAGACGTTCTTATACGGGTTTCAAGTGAGGAGGGGTTTGGGTTTCCGCCAATTCAGGCTATGGCGGTGGGAGTACCCATAGTAGTATCCAGAATTCCGGTTTTTCAGGAACTTTTTGGGAATTCAGCATTTTACGCAGATATAAGCAGGGAAAGTATCCTCGAATCAGTTAAAATTGCAGTGAAGGAGAAGGAAGATTATATTGAAAAAACAAGAAAATATGCTACTTATTTCAGCTTTGATGCCTTCAGGGAAAGAATGGACAACTATTACGGAAAAATCGAATTTTCATCATAAACCAAATCATGAATAGTCATGTACACATATAAAATGGTGGAAAAATTAAATAGTGTTTTAGTTTCATCATTGAAAAGTGAGTTGATAGAATGGCGGTACCAAAACTTTTAGGCACAAAAATAGAAAATGAAAGCTATGCAGGTGTGACATATCATATACAGGGCGAACTTGTTCCTGTTCTTCAAGTGGAAGTGAGCAACATGCCCGTTTATTTTGAGCATCACATCCTTCTGTGGAAGGATCCTGCAGTGAACATCGAAATCAAGCCTCTTGCAGGAGCATTCTCCAGAATGATTGCAGGAATGCCAATTTTCATGACGAGGACATCGGGAGTCGGAAGGATTGCTTTCAGTAGGGATGGCCCCGGCCATCTTGCAGCAATCCATATGAAATCCGGAGATTCACTGGATGTAAGGGAACATCAGTTCCTAGCGGCAACAGATAATATTGATTATTCATACAGCAGACTGAAGGGTGCAGCGAACATTCTCTTTGGAGGAACGGGTCTGTTCATTGATAATTTCACATGCCAGCATCAGGACGGGATTCTGTGGATACATGGATACGGCAATGTGTTCGAAGTGGAGCTGAAGGCGGGAGAACAGATAGACATTGAAGGTGGGGGCTGGATATACAAAGATCATACCGTGACCATGGAGACAATCTATCAGAACTTCAGGACAAGAACATTCGGAGCATCCGGTCAGATGTTCTGGAACAGGTTCACCGGGCCTGGAAGAATTGCGCTGCAATCAATGTACATGCATATGCCCGCAGAAAGGTAAGATCAGTCTTACCATTCGTAATATTTATACTTTTATTGAAAAATCCAAAGGTGTGCATGAAACCATTTTCCGGGGAGGATTAATTCCCTGATTTCTGTAGAAATTGAGCCATTACTAAATAACATTTATATCACAAAAAGATATATCCAATGCCGGCAAAAATGGGGGGCCCATAGCTCAGCTAGGTAGAGCATCTGGCTTTTAACCAGAGGGTCAGGGGTTCGAATCCCCTTGGGCCCGTAATGGTGGTTAAAATGAGCAAATTTAATGTGTTAGATCATAATCTCGTACCAGAGCACGATTTGGTTAGTGAAAAAGACGAAAACATGATTTTGAAAAAACTCAATACCCAGAAGGATCTCCTTCCGAGAATTAGCATAAAAGATCCTGCCGTTCAGGCATTAAACCAGATATATGGGGAGATCAAATCAGGCCGAATTATTAAGATAACCCGGTTGAACAAGAGTTTTGGAATGACGGAATATTATAGAGTCGTGAGCAGCGAGGTCATAAAATGAAGGAAATTATTAAGTCATATTTTTCAAACGAAAGTATTGTGGGAGACCAGATTGAATCAGTGAACAATTTTGTAGCAACAAGAGACAATCCTGAGAGCATCATGCAGAGGATTGTTGACGAAACCAAAGTTACAGATGATGACAGGCCCGGTGTGATCACACTTGACAGGAGCAAGACGGGCGGAAGGAAAATTGAAATTTATTTTGGAAGGCCCAAGGAGAAAGGCAGGTTCAGCGGAAATTCCACCATATGGATAGAAACACCTGAAATAAAGGAAGCATCTGGGGCCACAAGCCAGATAACTCCGGAAGAATCAAGAATCAGGGATCTCAATTATATGGCACCGATCAACCTTATGCTCAGGGTTGCGGAAGAAGGTGTTGAGAACAGCCCGGAAACCATAAAGATTGGAGATATGCCCGTGATGGTCAGATCCAAGGTGTGCACGCTTTACGGTTCAAATCTTGATAAGTACATAGAGAAGAACAACGGGCCCACCAACAGTTCAAGAATAGACAAGCTCAGGTATGTAGGCGAGGATCCTGATGATACTGGTGGATATTTCATCATTGGAGGAAGCGAAAGGGTCATAGTTTCCCTCGAAGATCTTGCACCAAATAAAATCCTGGTGGAGTATGAGGAAAAATATGATGTGAGAACTGAAGTTGCAAAGGTATTCTCACAGACCGGCGGCTACAGGGCTATGACATCACTTGAGAAATCAAGGGATGGAGACATAAATGTCACAATACCGACAGTTTCAGGCTCAATACCAATCGTGATCCTCATGAAATCCCTTGGAATGTCCAAGGATAATGAGATTCATGACGCAATCTTCTCATCAAGTGAGATGGATCCTATCATCTATTACAACATAGAACTCACGAGAGATCCCCAGAAAACCAACATGCCCAATGGTGTCATAACCGGGGCAGATGCCATAACCTATCTGGAAAAGAGGTTTGCAGCAGGACAGGCCAAGGAATTCAGGGACAAGAAAATCTCACAGATACTGGACAAGCTTCTACTTCCACATCTTGGTGATTCCGATGAGGACAGGATCAAGAAAGCGCTTTACCTTGGAAGAATGGCCCGCTCACTTCTTGAACTCAATCTTGGAAAGAGGAAAGTCGATGACAAGGACCATCTGTCAAACAAGAGGGTCAAGCTTGCCGGAGATCTGATGGATGAACTCTTCAGGAATGCATTCCAGGCAGTGATGAAAGACCTGAAATACCAGCTTGAAAAAACATACAACAAGAAGAAGGGAATCAGGATCAAGCCTGCCGTGAGGCAGGATCTACTGACACAGAAAATTATACATGCAATGGCAACCGGAAACTGGATTGGTGGAAGGACTGGAGTTTCACAGCTTCTTGACAGGGTTTCCAATGTGAGCACGATCTCTCACCTGAGAAGAATAATTTCTCCACTCACAAGATCACAGCCGCACTTTGAGGCAAGGGATCTCCACCCTACACAGTGGGGAAGAATCTGCCCCAATGAGACACCTGAGGGACAGAACTGCGGACTTGTCAAAAACGAGGCCCTGATGATAAACATATCAAAGGGTGTGGATACCATTGATGTCATGGACTTCCTCTTCATGAACGGAATGAAGGAACCGAGGGGAGAGGAGAGAATCATGGGCAGAATTTACCTCAATGGGGATTTCGTAGGTTACCACAGCGATCCACAGGATCTTGTGTTCAAGGTCAGGGGAGCAAGGAGAGGGGGCAAACTTTCCGACGAGATCAATATCAGGTATGATTCAAGCGCAAATGAAGTTATAATAAACTGTGACAGGGGAAGAATAAGAAGGCCACTTCTCACGGTCGTTGAAGGGAAGACCCTTATTACAAGGGACATACTGGAAAAAGTGAGATTCAACGAAATTTCATTCAGGGATCTCACCAAATACGGAGTGATGGAATGGATAGATGCAGAGGAGGAGGAAGACATATATGTCGCACTCTACGCATATGACTATCCGGAGAGATGCCCTCACTGCGATACAGTATTCTACAGGGGAATTGTGGACTGGATCAATGTGGGCGAAAACGATCTCGTTCTTGCATGCAGAAGATGCGGCAAGGAGTTTCCGGGAATCGACAAACTATCCAAAGATCATACCCATCTTGAGATTGATCCCTCAATGATACTTGGAGTGACTGCTTCAATGATACCCTATCCTGAACACAACTCATCACCAAGAATCACAATGGCATCAGCCATGACAAAGCAGTCTCTCGGGATGTCATCAACGAATTTCAGGATAAGGACAGATACAAGAGGGCATTTCATGCATTATCCGCAGGTTCCGCTTGTGAAAACACAGGTAATGGATTACGTGAAATATGACAAGAGGCCTGCAGGACAGAACTTTGTAGTTGCAATTGTATCATATCATGGATACAACATACATGATGCCATAGTGTTCAACAGGGGTGCCATTGAGAGAGGCATCGGAAGAAGCAACTTTTTCAGGACGTACAAGGCAGAGGAGAGGAGATATCCCGGCGGGCAGGAAGATAAATTCGGCATACCGCAGCATGATGTTCTTGGCGCTAGAATGGAGAATTTCTATGTGAAACTGGATCAGGATGGAATCATTGATCCTGAGGCAAAGGTTCAGGGTTCTGATGTTCTTGTGGGAAAGACATCGCCTCCAAGATTCTCTGATGAGGACACAAGGCTGGGGCCAATGAAGAAGAGGGAATCATCCATAACCATGAGGCCAAACGAGAATGGGTATGTGGACAACGTCTTTCTGACAGTTTCCGACAGCAACAGCAAGATTGTGAAAATCAGGGTAAGGAGCGACAGAATACCGGAACTGGGAGACAAGTTTGCATCCAGGCATGCACAGAAAGGAGTTATTGGTGCAGTTGTGCCGCAGGAGGACATGCCGTTCTCAGAATCCGGAATCATTCCTGACATTCTCATAAATCCACATGCAATTCCATCAAGAATGACCATGGGTCATATCCTTGAAATGATCGGCGGAAAGGTCGCATCCATGAGAGGAGATCCTGTGGACGGAACCATCTTCAAGGGCGAACCGGAAAATTCCCTGAGGGAAGAATTGCTCAACTATGGTTTCAGATATGACTGTACGGAAAGCATGTATGATGGAATCACGGGAAGAAAACTCAAGGCTGACATATTCACAGGCGTGATCTATTACCAGAAGCTGCACCATATGGTTGCAGGAAAGTTCCATGCAAGATCCAGAGGGCCCGTGCAGATACTGACAAGGCAGCCAACAGAGGGAAGATCAAGGCAGGGAGGTCTCAGGTTCGGTGAAATGGAAAGAGATACTCTTATTGCGCATGGCGCTGCAATGGTGATAAAGGACAGGCTTCTTGACCAGAGTGATGGAACAGTCCTCTATATCTGCGGAAACAAATCATGCGGACACATTGCAATCATGGACAGGAGAAGAAATATACTTAAGTGTCCAGTGTGTGGAAACACCGGAAACATACATCCTGTGGAGACGAGTTATGCTTTCAAGCTCATGAGGGATGAGCTGATGTCAATGGGAATAATGATGAGACTTATACTGGGGGATCTTAAATGAGCAGTTTTATATCAAAAAGAATAAACAACATACAGTTTGCCCTTCTGTCACCGGATGAGATCAGGAGAATGTCACAGGTAAAGGTGATCAATCCTGATACAAACGGTGATGACGGGTATCCAATCGAGAAGGGACTTCTTGACACCCATATGGGTGTAACTGAGCCAGGACTGAAATGCTCCACATGCGGCGGAAAGGTAGACGAATGCCCCGGACATTTTGGGCACATCGAACTGGCCCTTCCTGTTATACATGTTGGTTTTGTGAAGGAGATCAAGCTCTTCCTTGACGCTACATGCAAATCATGTTCGAGGATAAAGCTCACGAATGATGAAATGTCAGGATACGGCTCAAAACTCACAGAGAAGGTTCTGGAAGAGTATGACATGGAGTATCTGACTGTCATAATCAAGAGGATAACAGATCAGGCAATCAAGAGGGATGTATGCCCACACTGTGGAGCAAAGAGCCCCGCAGTCATTCTGGACAAGCCCACCACTTTCAGGGAAAAGGAGGTCAAGATCACACCCAAGGAAATAAGGGAGAGGCTTGAGAAAATAAACGACGGTGATCTCATATTCTTTGGTTTCAACAAGGAATTTGCAAGGCCGGAATGGATGGTTCTCACAGTTCTTCCAGTTCCCCCTGTGAACGTCAGGCCATCAATCAAACTGGAAACATCAGAGACAAGCGAGGACGATCTCACGCACAAGCTTGTGGATATAATCAGGATATCACAGAGACTCAGGGAGAGCAGGGATAACGGCTCACCTCAGCTGATCATAGAGGATCTGTGGGATCTGCTGCAGTTCCACGTGACGACATATTTCGATAACCAGACAGCTGGAATTCCTCCGGCAAGGCACAGATCAGGAAGGCCACTCAAGACACTGGTTCAGAGAATGAAGGGAAAGGAGGGAAGATTCAGATCAAATCTTTCAGGAAAGAGGGTTAACTTCTCCGCCAGAACTGTCATATCGCCTGAGCCATTCCTGTCCATAAATGAAGTGGGTGTACCTGAAAAGGCAGCCAGGGAACTGAGTGTTCCAGTATCTGTTACAGCCTATAACATGGAGATCATGAGGGAATGGGTCAAGAGGGGCCCCCTGCCCTATGACGAACTTGGAAGATACATGTCAGGAGTTAACTATATCCTGAGGCCAGATGGAAGAAGGATAAAGATAACTGAACAGAATGCAGAGGATAACAGCCAGAGGCTCGAGATCGGTTGGATTGTGGAGAGGCAGCTCTCAGAGGGCGACATAGTGCTGTTCAACAGGCAGCCTTCACTTCACAGGATGTCCATGATGGGCCACACAGTCAGGATCCTCCAGGGCCAGACCTTCAGGTTCAACCTTGCGGTGTGCACACCTTACAATGCTGATTTTGACGGGGACGAGATGAATCTTCACGTTCTCCAGAAGGAGGAGGCAAGGGCTGAGGCAAGAATCATCATGAAAGTCCAGGAACAGATAATGTCTCCAAGGTACGGGGGCCCCATTATCGGGGGTATCCACGATCATGTGACATCAATGTTCCTTCTCACACATGAGAATCCGGAATTTACCGAAGAGGAGATGCTTCACATCACCAGCTACCTTGAAAACGTCAGGATTCCAAAACCACATACCGGAAAGGACGGGGTGGCAAGATACTATGGCAGAGACATATTCTCATCCATACTTCCTGAAGATTTCAACATCAAGTTCAAGAGCAAGCTTTCTTCAAGCGCAAAACCCGCATATCCCGGGGGCCCATTTGTATCAGATTACGAGAAGGATCCGGATGATGTGTTTGTTACTATTATAAGGGGGCAGCTTGTGCACGGAACAATCGACGAGGCAGCTATTTCTCCATTTGCAGGAAAGATCATTGACAAGATATACAGGAAATACGGCTCAGATGAAACATCTTCATTCATTGACAGCATGACAAGGCTTGCTGTGGGCTTCATATCCTACAGGGGCTTCTCGACCGGAATAGCCGATTATGATATACCTGAAACTGCAACACTTGAGATCAGGGAAATATCTGAAAACACTGAGGAAGCGGTAAACAAGCTTGTGACAAGATTCAAGGAGGGCAACCTTGTTCCCAGAGAGGGAAAGTCAACTGAGGAGACACTGGAAGAAGAGATCATGAAGGTTACGGGACAGGCAAGGGATGAATCGGGAAAGATTGCATCCCAGAAACTTGGTCTGTCAAACCCATCGGTCATAATGGCAAGGTCAGGCGCAAGGGCAAAGATGCTTAACATATCCGAGGTTTCGGGTATGGTCGGCCAACAGTCAGTCAGGGGACAGAGAATCAACAGAGGTTACGAGGGAAGAACACTTACACACTTCAAGAAGGGAGATCTGGGCGCAGACTCAAGGGGATTTGTGAAATCATCCTATAAGGACGGGCTCAATCCGCTTGAATACTTCCTGCACAGCATAGGAGGCAGGGAGGGATTGGTGGATACCGCAGTGAGAACATCAAGAAGCGGTTACATGCAGAGAAGGCTCATCAACGCATTTGAGGATCTTAAAGTGAATGCAAACGGGCAGGTTGTGAACACCATCGGACAGGTAATCCAGTTCACATATGGTGAAGACAGCATTGATCCGACAAAGAGTGACAACGGAAAGGCATTCGACCTTGACTATGTTCTCTTTGATATGGAGAGTTCCGGAGAGATAAAGAAAATATCAAAAAAGGAGAATGGTGACAGAAAGTGAAAGTTCTAATTTGGAAGGATAGTACAGCAAATGCTGCTTTCCTCAGAAAACAGAAAGAAACTTTCCAGTATGCCGTGAATATCAAGGTGCCCGCTGGCACCTCAGATTTTTACATCAGCACTGGAGGCAAGAATGCCACAATTCATGGAAAAATAAAGGAAGTGCTTCCATTCAAGAAAGGAATGGATGTGAAGGGAAACGCTGATTCAGGACTGAAATCCATACTTATGGTAGAGAGTATTGAATATATCGAAAAAGGCATCCCGGCATCAAAATTCTCCGTGAAGGGAAAACCCATTGAAGCAATCGAAGACATACAGTCTGTTGATTATCCGGAAGAAAAAGCTGTGGAACCTGCTCCAGTTACAGAGGAGGCATCTCCTGCTGAAACAAAAAAGGAATCAGCAGCATCCAACAAGAAGAAAGTTCTTGTCTGGAAGGATACCGCCCAGAAGGTAAAGGGAATACTCGAATCCAAGACACTTGGATATGCAGTCGATTTTACAGTATCTCCGGACATTGATGAAGCATACATATTCACGGACAAGAAGAAAACAAGCACAAGAGTCGTAATTGAGAAGGTACTGCCCTTCGAAGACAGCCCTGAGATTTCCAAAAAGAAAGCAAAAGGGCTCAAGACAACATTGAAAATCAGCTACGCTGAATCACTTGAAAAACCTTTGAAGGTCTCAGAATTTATCATGGGAAATTCACCCCTTGCATCCGTGGAAGGAAATTATGAGGTTTTCATAACAAGTATCAAGATATCAATGAAGGATACTTACAGATCCGGAATTGATGATGAGGTTATGAAACTTGTAGATCAGGAAATGTCCAAAGGCATTGTCATCCCAATAGATGCAGCAGAGAGGCTTGTTCTTCTCAGGAGAGAGATGACTGAGGATTCTTTTGAGAAGGTAATGAAGAGGATAAGGGAAGAGATCAGGAAGAGGAAGATTGAGCCCTTTGAAGCTGTGGGCATCATCGCTGCACAGAGCATTGGCGAACCCGGTACCCAGATGACCATGAGGACTTTCCACTTTGCTGGTGTGAAAGAGGTGGATGTCACACTTGGATTGCCAAGAATCATAGAAATAGTTGATGCAAGGAGAAAGCCATCAACCCCTTCAATGGATATATTCCTGCTTCCGGAATTCGAGAAGAATGAGGACATGATCAACAAGGTCATGAGGGAGATTGAGAATACAAGCATAAACGACATAGCGGACATAACCACGTCAATTTCTGAAATGTACATATCCATAGAGCCAAAGAAGGAACTCATGGAGAGGAGAAAAGTCAATCTGGGTGATATCGAGAAGGTAATCGCTTCCCTCAAGGGAGTGACAATTCTTTCAATGGACGAGAAAGCAATAACCATCAAGCCATCACAGGATTCCTTCAGGAAACTGTACGCTGTGCAGGAGATGCTCAAGACTCTTACGGTGAAGGGGTTCCCCGGAATCAAGAGGGCCGTTGCAATAAGGGAGAACAATGGTGTATTCAAGATACAGACACAGGGATCGAACCTGAGTCAGGTGCTTGAAATTGAGGAAGTGGATTCCAAAAGAACAACAACAAACGACATAGTGGAGATATCCTCTGTGCTTGGAATTGAGGCAGCCAGGAATGCCATCCTTAACGAGATCAAGGAAACACTCAGTGAGCAGTCCCTTGAGGTTGATGAGAGGCACCTGATGATCGTTGCAGACATGATGACACTTGAAGGCAGCATCAAGGCAGTGGGCAGACAGGGAATATCGGGAAAGAAGAGCAGTGTCCTTGCAAGGGCTGCATTTGAGATAACCACCAAACACCTCATGAGGGCAGGAATCATCGGTGAGACAGATCAGCTCACTGGAGTTGCGGAAAACATCATAGTTGGGCAACCAGTCACAGTGGGAACAGGTGCAGTGGATCTTGTATACAAGAGCATGACCAAGAAGCAGGTGAAGTGATGTCCTCCAAGGGCATAGTGATTGACAACAGGATCATAGAATACCGCGCTCTTTTCGCAAGAGTCACTAAGATCGAAGTGAAGGAATGCATGGAGAACGAGGACATGGTTGTGTTCATCATCCAGGAAAGGAAAATGGCAGAAATGTTCAAGAGAAATCCTGAAGTGGTCAACAGGCTGAGGGAGAAGATAAACAAGCACATACTCATAGCAGAGGCTTCCAGAGATCTCCTGTCATTCATCAAGAATCTTTACTTCAGGTATGGGGTTAAGGAAATAGACATAAGATGGAACCAGGGCCAGATAGATATTCATGTGGGCGTGGATCCAAATGAAGTCGGTAAGGCCATCGGGAAGGAAGGCAGGAACGTCAAGCTCATGAAGGAGATTGTTGGCAGGTTCTTCGAGATCAAGAATCTGTCAATCAAGCAGCCCCAGTGATCCTTAAATCAAATTTTTAATGCTGAACATAAGATCACACAATATATTTTTATACGTTGCTAAACAAATATCTATATGTCCTCATTGCATAGGGAACCATGACGCCACCAGGTGAAGATCAGGCAAACAATCAGGGAAATTTCAATCCGGAAGAGAACATCGGAAGAGTGATTCTGCCAAACAAGAGGAAGGGTGAAATGTTTGGAATTGTGGAGAAGCTTTCCGGAGGTTCGCATCTGTCCGTAATGTGCGAGGATGGATTCACGAGAGTGACAAGAATCCCCGGAAAGATGAAGAAAAGGATGTGGATAAGGGAGAGGGATCTTGTCATAGTGAAGCCATGGCAGTTCCAGAATGAAAAGGCAGACATCGTGTTCAGATATACCCAGACGCAGTCCAACTATCTCAGGAGAAACAATTCGCTTCCGGAGATTATAAATCTCTTCAAATAGGACATTTATGGACAACCCTGACGACAGATCGGCCCTGAAGAAACTCATTGACATGGATGAGTTCAGGCAGGGAAAATACAGCAGGGATAAAACAGAGTCTCTGGTGTTCGACGGCAGAACCATGGAGGGCATTTACAAGCTTTTCAACGATTTTGACATCAGGTACATCGATTATCCCATTTCTTCGGGAAAGGAATCCGTGGTTTTCAAGGCCATGGGTGAGAAGAAAAGTTACGTGATGAAAATATTCAAGACATCAACTCTGAGATTTCACAATATCAAGCCATACATAGAAGGAGATCCAAGATTTGCGCACTACAGGAAGACTGGTGGCAACATAGTCCAGATCTGGGTCAGGAAGGAATATGCAAACCTGCTGGAATGCAGGGAACATGGTATAAATTCACCAGTTCCCATGGGTTTCATGAGAAACATTCTCCTGATGTCCTACATAGGAACAAAGACATCACCGGCACCAAAGCTGAAAGATGTGCCTGAGGAGAAGAGAGAAGCATACCTGAAGGATACAATGCTTCAGTACA
>JAKAPZ010000029.1 GCA_021822985.1 Thermoplasmata archaeon
ATGACGCTCTTTATGGGATTGAGCTTTATCCTGACGGCCTCATCCCTCTCTGTCTGGGAAGGCATGATAAATGTCCTCTCGGAATAACGGTTCTTGAAAAGTCCCTCCTCATACGGGATGCCAGAAATTTCAGAGTATCCCGAAGCCTGGGTCCTGCCGGAATCAGGCACAGGTATGACAACATCTCCAACGCAGGGGGCCTCCCTTGCAAGTTCCTTTCCGAGTGCGTATCTTGCCTGATAAACTTCAACACTGTCTATTACACTGTCGGGCCTTGCGAAATATACCCATTCAAACATGCAGTGGGCTTTCTTTTCGGATGAAACCTTCAGCAGGGTCCTGAATCCATTAGAATCAATCTCCAGGACTTCTCCCGGTTCAACATCCCTTATGGTCTCTCCACCCAGCACATCAAGTGCGCTGCTTTCAGAGGCCACTACCGTACCTTCACATGTCTTTCCAATGATCAGCGGCTTGAATCCGAGCGGATCCCTGATGGCATAGAGTTTTCTGTCGATCATCATGGTGATCGAATATGATCCCCTCATGATGCCCATGGCATTCCTGATGCCGTTTAAAACGCCTCTTTCCTTTATTTCCTTTGACAGAAGGTTGATCATGACTTCAGTGTCTGTGGTGGTGAGGAAAATCATCCCCTTTTCCTTAAGCTCTTCCCTTATTTCCTTATAATTTGTTATCTCACCGTTATGGGCCACCGCTATCTGGCCTGCAGATGTATTCACAAGAAATGGGCCTGCACCTGTAATGTTTTTCAAGCCCGCTGTGGAATACCTGTTGTGGCCTATGCCAATGTTTCCTATTGGAATGGTATTTTTTTCGATATGTGGTTTATAACCTTCATAAACATGGCCATCGACTTTTAAAAGATCTATCTTTTCGCCATCAAATATGGCCACGCCTGAATTTTCCTGGCCTCTGTGCTGTAGTGTTCTCAGGGCAGAATAAAGCACAGGAAAAGCCTGGGACTTGCCGTGGAATCCTACCACAGCACAGCTCTCACTTGGCTTTTGCCCATCTATAGGATCTTGTTCTTGGGGCGGGGAAGCCACAGTGTGCACACCTCTTTTCCCTTACATGATACGCGTGATGTCCACATCTCCTGCATCTTATGTGAACCTTCTTGTTTGACATCTTTCCCATTACTGCTGTTCCATTGCTCATTGCTCATCACCTTTGGATGGGGATACAAATATAACATTGTCTCCTCTCACAAGTATTCTGTTGTGCATTCCTCTGACTTCACCATTGATCATTTCATTTGCGTTCTTGAGGACAAGGTTCAGATACACATCGTAACCTTCCAGGACTCCAGAATAGGTTCTGTTTCCTTTCACGTCAACTAGAACATTTTTTTCTATGGTGTTTTTCATCACATCTAGGGGTTTTTGCAGACTGACTGGATTCTTTGGCATATTGACTAAAGGCTGATTAAATATCCATATTAAAACGTATGCGTCATATCTGATCTGATATTTTTCTGTAAATTTTTCCCGATTCAAAGATTAATTCAATTCGATAATTTCAGGGTCATTGGAAAGTACGGATATACAAAATTCATGAAATGGGGCATAATACGAAACATATGACTTACATCAAATCCATAATTGGATGAAGACAAAGGATTTTGCGGGTTTAAAATCGAAACTTTTAAGTTACAGAATATTAATATAAACAATATTTATCGCCTTAATGTATGAATTTCAACATTAAAAACAAGAGAATTGCAACGGTATTTGCCCTGTCTTTTGCACTTATAATGATATTTTCCGCATCGGGTGCTATTTTTACCCCCGTGGCCGCTGGCGCAAACATGCACTCTCAGTCAGGTAATAATATCAAGTCTGTTAATTATTTCAAATCAGCTTATATGCAAATCCCTTATGCTGCAGGTTCAGTTTCAAAAGCTGCTTCACGCGCATACAATGGCAAAATATCTGTAATGGTTTCATTAAGGATCTCTCATCAAAGCCAGTTAAATTCTCTTCTATACAATATCTCAGATAAGTCAAGCCCTCAATATCACAAGTACCTGAACAGGAGTGAATTCACAGCAATGTTTTCCCCTTCATCGTGTTTCTATCAGAACATGACAGATTATTTTTACAGTTTTCCTGACACAAAGGTAACAACATTCCCGGACAGGATATCACTCATTGTTACTGCACCTGCCAGTGTTATTGGTCACATTTTCAACACAACGATAGCCACTTCAACTGGGAATCCACACATATACTATGCAGATTCGACTCCCGAATTGCCGGCTTTGCTCGGAAATAACGTTGTACAGGTTTCCGGACTGACCAATCATGCCATGGTAGTGAGCAATAATATGGTAATTATGGCCCCTTTATCGGGTGCCATTCACACTGTCACAACCCAGAACGGGTATCCCGCGCCAATAAACAATTCAGGTAACCAGTACATATATGGATCAGATCTTCAGGTTGCCTATGACGAGCAATCTCTTCTCAACGTCACTTACCCGACAAACCAGGTCATAGCCACGATCTTATGGTCAGGAACAAATTCAAGCGGGAAAAACGTCGGCCCTTTCAACCCATCAGATATTAATGCATATTTCAACGCAACACTTCCATCTTATGAACCACATCCAAAGATATATGGAGTTCCTGTCAATGGCGCACCCCAGCCCGGAATATCCGCAACATATGATGCCACTGGAGCAAATTATGAAAACACACTGGATCTTGAGATGGCAGGGAGTACAGCTCCCGGGGCGAGTATATACAATGTCTATGGACCAAATGCCACATCAGAATCCATTGACGCAGCTTTTGCATACATTTTGAATCCAAACGCATCCTTCTCTCAATTGAACAATGTATCCGTGATCACAAATTCGTGGGGAGCTCCCGAATACAACGATACCACATGGTACACTTATCTTCAGGAGGCACAGGCAAGAGGCATAACTGTTCTGGCAAGTTCAGGAGATTCAGGCGACAATGCCCAAAGTAAAAAATACGTTGCGAATCCTTCCTATCCAAATGATTTTGTGCAGTTTCCTTCTGCGATGGCCTACGACAATTTCGGAGTCACAGCAGTTGGAGGAGACACCCTGACACTGAACAGCAATCTCCAGATACATAACGAAACCGCATGGTACATAAGTGCATCGGACTCTGCAGCCGGGGGGCCTGCAGGAAGCACAGGCGGAATCAGTCAGGTCTTCCCCGAACCTTCATGGCAGAAAAACACAGAAGCAAACAATGTAATTGGTGGGAGCGGTCGCGGTGTTCCTGACATCTCTGCAATAGCAAACAATACGATTATTTATATAACCACAAATGGAGGAAGCCTGAGTGTGATTTCTATCGGTGGAACAAGTGTTGCTTCCCCGGCTGTAGCAGGAATAATTGCAGAAATGGACGCTGTTCTGAAACATTACAACGAATCAAATCTCGGATATCTCAACCCAATGATATACAAGATAGCCAATTCGCAAATTACTTCACAGACCTCCACGAGTACTACCGGATACATCAATACTGGCAGTTACAATTCCACGCTTCCCCTGACTGCCCTGTATGACGTTAAGTACGGAAGGAATCATCTGGATTATGCATCATTCGGCTATGATCTTGTCACAGGCTGGGGTTCCATAGATGCATACAATCTCACGATGTATCTGCTTTCCGTGAACTACTCTGGAAAAAATTATGCGCTCGGCGGTGTTGAAAACATATTAAATTTATCCGGGCTCAAGGTCACATCTTATCTATACAACACTTCAACAAAAAACTTTACAACTGTAAACACATTGTTCAACGCATCAATTCAACAGAATTTCTTTGTGGCCGACGCACTTGGAGCACCAATTTACTGGATTCAGAACGTGATATACATCAATGGTTCACAACAGAGTGGCTGGACCATGAATTATTCAGGCTGGGTGATCTATCCATTCTATGGGCTTTATCCAAATGAAGCAGTTTATGAATACAATTATCCCCTTGGAAAAATCGTCTCCCTTCCTCATGAATTCAATATCAAAACATGGTTAAGCAACGTGAATTCACTTGGCGGGCAGACCATGAATTTTGAGGTCAATTCACACACCCTCACGATTCCTGTTCCGGGAGCTTCTTTCATAATTGGCAGTCACAATTACTCATACTCATGGCAGGGGAAAACGTATTCCAACGGGCCATATCCAAACAATCCATATCCGGGAGGTCTTGATCCGCAATTCGGGCTCATTGGAGGACCATCCGGAGGTCTTGGGCACTTTTTCTCTCCAACAGCGGGCAATTTGAGCGCAAATTTACTGCCTCTCGGAGCGAAAAACTATATTCCTGCATCCACAGGTGCATATAATTTGAGTATCGATCAGACAGGAGAAATGTCTGAAAATCTGAATTGGGTCAAGGAGAGCTCAGGCTTGTGGAATCTTTCAGTGCAGAATGGATCCACTTTGCAGGGCGTTGTCAGTTACGTTCCATTTTTCTCAAACGCGACATTTACCGAATCAGGCCTCCCGTCAGGAACACCATGGTATGTGAATCTCAGCAACGGCATGAAATCCGGAGCAATCACAGGATCATCATATTCATTCTCCCTGACAAACGGTACCTACTCATATACCATATCAACAACGGACAAGACCTATAGATCATCCTCATCTACGGGTTCCTTAACCGTTTCTGGTTCTCCTGTTTCCGTGCCGATAACCTTTTCCAAGGTCAACTACACTGTCAACTTCACTGAAACGGGCCTTTCGTCCGGAACACCATGGTATGTGAATCTTAGCAACGGCATGACTTCTGGCCCCATCACAGGATCATCATATTCATTCTCCCTGACAAACGGTACCTACACATACACAATCGGCAAAGTATCCGAATATTCTACATCAGCATCTTCCGGAACATTCACAGTGAACGGGGCCCCACTTTCATTTCCAATCACATTCTCAAAAGTCTATTTTTCAGCCACATTCACAGAATCCGGATTGCCGTCAGGAACAACATGGTATGTGAATCTCAGCAATGGAATCACTTCAGGAGCAATAACAGCATCCACATATGCGTTTTCACTTGTGAATGGAACCTACTCCTACAACATAGCCACAACAGACAAGTCCTATGGCCCCTCACCGCCTGCAGGCAATTTCACTGTAAAAGGATCTGCAATCACAAAGGACATCAAATTCTCCTCTTTCACATATACAGCATCATTCTCTGAGTCCGGATTGCCAACAGGCACAACATGGTATGTGAATCTCAGCAATGGCTTGAAATCATCCGGCACATCCGCATCCTTCTCATTCAGCCTCGTAAACGGTTCCTATTCCTATACTGTATCCACATCCAACAAGCTGTATGCACCATCTTCCCATTCAGGCACAATTCTGGTAAACGAAAGTAACCCTGTTGTGGCTGTAAATTTCAGCATAGTGGATTACACTGCCACATTCACAGAATCCGGATTGCCATCAAACACAACATGGTATGTGAATCTCAGCAACGGCATGACTTCGGGCCCCATCACAGGATCCTCTTACACATTCTCCCTTCCAAATGGAACATACACATACACCATAGCCACAACAGACAGGATATACAATTCATCTCCCGGTTCTATTCTGGTAAATGGAAATTCTGTGGCACAACCGATAACTTTCACAAAAGTCACTTACAAGGCAACATTTACTGAAACGGGCCTACCGTCAGGAACCACATGGTATGTGAATCTGAGCAATGGAATGACTTCGGGCCCCATCACAGGATCCTCTTACACATTCTCCCTTCCAAATGGAACATACTCTTACGCCACCAGTAACACACCGGGATATTCTGTTTTGAACTCCTCAGGCTCAATCATGATCAATGGCAAAAATGCATCAATAATTGTTACATTCAGTACTGCCAATAAATCAGTTCCATCATCCGGCATTTCCCGCTATCAGTTATTAATCATGATTGGAGGAGCTACAGCAGCGGTTGCAATAGCATCAGCATTAATCATTATGAGGAAGAGGAAATGACTGCACTTCGAAAATTGTGGCTGCCGATTTGTATCTTCCTTATGAACTGTTGAATTTCGCCTGTGAATTCTGGCTCATCATGCATAAGATGAAACAGGGGCAAATATAATTTAAGCATGCGACATTCAGAGGCATGATCATTGACGGCGAGAGTCTCGATCTTGAATCTGTTTACAGAGTCTGTTTTCTTGGGGAAAAAGTTGAAATTTCAGCAGAAGCTGAGAAAAGAATCAGGGAAGGAAGAGAATCACTCCTGAAAATAATTGATGATGGCAGGACCGTATACGGAGTCAATACAGGTTATGGAAGCCTTCTCAACGTGAAGATCAGCAGGGATGATTCAGAGAAACTGCAGCTGAACCTCATAAGGAGCCATTCCAGCGGTTCAGGGAAACCGATGTCAGCGGAGAAGGTCAGGGCCATGATGCTTGTGAGGGCAAACAGCCTCTGCAGGGGATACTCGGGCATATCCGTTGATCTTGTGAAGAAGATACTTGAGATGCTGAACAGCGGGGCTCATCCCTTTGTTCCGGAATACGGTTCAGTGGGGGCCAGCGGGGATCTTGCACCGCTTGCCCATCTGTGCCTGGCACTCATCGGAGAGGGGGAGATGATGGTGGATGGCAGGAGAGAGGATGCTTCCAAAGTGCTTGAAAAATTGAAAATAAAGCCATACAAACTCAGGGAGAAGGAGGCCATTTCATTCATCAACGGAACATCTGCCATAACAGGCATAGCTTCAGTAGAACTCATACGGGCAAAGATGAATCTTTCACTTGCAACTCTCTCATTCATCCCCGTGATTGAAGCACTGAAGGGAACATCAAAGGCATTCTCGCCATGGGCCCTTGGAACAAGAAAACAGCAGGGCCAGATTAAAGTGGGAAAGGAGTTGTACGGTGTGCTTCAGGGAAGCAGGAGAGTTCTGGAGCAGGATAAAATAAAGGTTCAGGACGCATACACCCTGAGATGCACACCACAGGTATATGGCGCCGTGCAGGACACAATCAGGTATGTTGAATCTGTTATTGTTTCCGAAATGAATTCCACCACAGACAACCCTCTCGTAAATGGTGAGGAATACATATCATGCGGGAATTTCCATGGGGAACCTGTGGCCCTTGTTTCTGATTTTCTTGCGATCGCACTCACTGATCTTGGGAACATGATCGAGAGAAGGCTTGCGAGGATCACGGACTCATCATTGAGCGGACTTGACCCATTTTTGGTGAAGAACAGCGGACTCAACTCAGGTTTCATGATAGGACAGTATGCTGCTGCGGCTTTGTGCAACAGGAACAAGATACTGGCATATCCGGGATCAGCAGATTCGATTCCCACATGCGCGAACCAGGAGGATCATGTGAGCATGGGAGCGAATTCAGCCCTGAAACTTGAAGAGATAAACTCGAACGTGAGAAGAATCATTGCAACGGAGATGGTCATGGGGGCCCAGGCTATGGATCTTTCACCGGGCGGCTACTCTGATTTCTCAACAGAACTTCATGATACCATAAGGAAGCATATTGAATATCTTGATGAGGACAGGCCCATCTACAGGGACTTTGAAAAAATGGAGAAGTTGGTGGAATCTGAAGAATTCAAGCATCTTCTGAAAAAAATAGAAATGATTTGGCATTGAACATGGGATCATTGTTTTGTCGCGACAATTATTATCCTCTTCTTTTCGAAACTCATTTTTTCCCTGTCTAAACCTGCATTCCTGAGATCCAAATCACTTTCTTTTGCAATGAGGTTTTTGGACTCGTGATCTTCCTTTCCTCCGATCTTCACAGGAGAGAGCCATTTTTCATACGTATATGGTTCAGGCATTATGATCTCCCTGAATATCTTAAACCCATTATTTTCAAGAAATCTTCTCCACTCTGAAGCAGTGGGAGCGTAGAAATGGCTTGGATCCCTTATGATTTCAAGCCTGTTCCTGATATCCCTCCCGTCCTCCTCATTTCTGATCATGTCCACTATGCCTATTCTTCCTCCATGCTTCAGTATCCTGTTTGCTTCCCTGAGGAATCTGTCCTTGTCATGAAAATGATGTGCAGCCCTTCTGCATGTCACTATATCAACGCTCTCATTTTTCAGTGGGGTTGATTCAACGCTGGATTCAATGAATTCAATATTATTCAGCCCATTCTCTGATGCAAGTTTTTCAGCTTTTTCCAGCATCTCCTTTGTTCCGTCGATGGCATACACCTTTCTGCATCTTCTTGCAAATTCCACAGCAGTGAATCCAGTTCCTGTTGCCATGTCAGCGCTTGCCTGATCGGCTTCAGGTTTCATTATTTCAATAAACTGGAAAAGATCGTCTCCCTTTGCATGGGAAGAACTTTTTGCATAATCATCTGCATGGGCCCCAAAAAATTCCTTATACTGATCATTTTTTTTCATGGATGGAAATGCTAAGGTGATATTTACCCATTTAATGCATGGATTTCATTTCCTAAAATACATTTTGTGAAAGTTAAAATAGAGTAACTAATGTTAAAATAAAGTCAAGTCAAATTTGCCCGGTTATTTTGCGCCCAACCCTCCATCCGCAGGCTATACATTGACAATCCTCAGAGGTTATATGTTTTAAGCCGTCTGGTGGGTCATGAGGCCCTCTTCTATCAAATCTCTCATTCACATGGTTAAAATAACGTAAGTTGTTATGCTCATAGTACTGGTATACGGAGTAAGCGACTAGATCTGCTACCTGAATCATCCTTGTATCCACTCTTCCTGCAAAATAAGGTATGTCTACCACATTGTTCACAGTGCCATATCTGGTGCCTGTTTCTCTGAAATTTTGAAACAATTCCCTATATTTATCTTCGTGAGCTTGATCCACGATAACGAGTCCCTTGGTAGGATATCCATATCTGTGCTGTCTTACCATAAATGTGTTAAATCTGGTAACAATGTCTCCAAAAACAGCATCCAGCACGTGTATTCCAGCTTTGTAAGCTGAAATATGAAAACACGTTCCAAATGCAATAAGATTAGGAAAAGACTGATTGTCAATCAATCCATATAGTTCATCCAGCAACTCACTTTGTCTTTTTACTCTCAGTTCTCTAAACTTCTTTTTACCTTTAGCAATATCAACAGCATGGAAAGGTATAGTTGCTTTTATTCCGGGAAAGAGCTTTTCTTGAATCAGATCAGTGCTCTTGATAAAGTACCTATCTGACCTTCGTGAATAGCTACACCTGACAAAACAAAGGAATTATTTTCACTCCAATTAGCGTAATCACCAGACTCGTCTAAGTACAAAACGTACATATACCGGGGTAAAGCCCTTTCAATATAGTATTTATCTATCTGTGTAATAAAAAGCCAACCAAGCATGGGTAGATACCCATAACGGATCACGTTGGCAACCCTCTTGATTGCATGATGTTATCTTATGGTGATATAATAAGATGCCGACTTTGAGAGTATATAATCTCCATCAATATTTTATTATACCATAATAACAATTTCAAAATGCTATAGTCTGCCTTGAATCTGTTCTTCAGCGGTTCTGTTCCCACTGAAAATGATGTTCAGCAATATTAGAACAAACTGGAGGATACAGTAACAAATCAGTGTTGTGTGCATGTTCCCTAATCAGAACCTTTGTTGTGAACGGGAAGAACGATATATTTTGAACACATTATATTTTCAGTATAATTTATCTTACTGCAGACACCACACGGGATCAGGAAATTATTGACAAATTCCAGAGAGCATATGATAATCTCAGCAAGATTGTGGACAAGCTTAAGGAAGAGGACTGTTGAGGATATACCCATAAGTGCCGCGAGAGTCACAGAATATGAGATAGAGGGCTCTACTGCAGGAACTGCAACAGGATCTATGAACCTGAAGTGCCGGATGCACTTCCGGGTGCAAGAATATCCATAAGAACCATGTTGATCATGGCATACATGAAGAATCGGGATGAAGATGAGTCTGGAATCCGTATCCACAGCAGTGAAAGAACTGTTCTCCATGAAAGTATCAGAAGGGGAGGTACGGGAATCACTGTATCAAAAAAAAGGGGTTCAGGGGCATAAGCAACACTGACATCAATAATATACACATCCAAACTGAGGAATGTGATCCTTCAGGGACACACTGGAGAAGATCGTTTAGAGGATGAAATTCGGTCCGGAATGAGGTGCACATTCCACTGACCTGTTACCTTTTAGCAAAATAAATATATGTTGTGTAAATATAATCTTAATCTGTATTAAGGATGTGTACCATGGATGAGAAGTAAATTTGTTATGGCCTCTTTGCCTTTCTTCATCATATTGATGATGCTTTTATCACCAGTTACTCCTTCTCCAGCCATTTCTCACAGCGGCAAAGTGAGTTTGCAGCCATTTGCAGTATCTGAAAATACGAAAGCACAGAACACATCCGTTTATAACTTCACACAATTAAATTTATCATTTCCACATATGAATTTTAACATAACAAACAATACAACTCTGCCGCCCGGTGAATTCAGAGTTACATTTATTGAATCCAGACTGCCTTCGGGAATTTTATGGTCAGTAACAGTGAATGGGTCTCAAGAAAATTCAACATCCAGGAACATATCTTTCAGCCTTAAAAATGGGATCTACCCCTTCCAATTAGGATATATAAACGGTTATATCGAATTTAATTCATACAATAATTTTACGATCAATGGGACGAACATATCAATAAACATCAATTATTGTGCAGGATCAGTAAATCCCGGGGGACCTGAAATTGGAGCATCTGGTCCTTCGCTCTTGCCAATGTTCTATGTTTATCTATTAATTGCGGTTGCAGTGATTTTGATTTTAATATACCTTACACGAAAAATTATTGACCGCAATCAGGTATGATTTTGACCGGCTAAAACTTATACAATAGAAAAAAGCGTCACTTTTGATTCAGATAATCCCTGAAGCAGTTTAATGAAGAGAGGGACTATATTTCCTTATTCCGCAATCTGTTTATTCACTAAATGTTTATATATACTTTTACATTCACCTGAAAAGGACCATACACTCATGGCAATGCTCAGGCATCCAAAGCCAGTGGCTCAATATTTTGGGCTCTATGGCAAGTGTAACGGTTATAGGTGATAAAGAATGTCGACGCCACATCATCCCAGAAGGGGATCTATTGGATACTATCATAGGAAGAGGAAGCCCGGTCTAAAATCCAGCATTCGCAGCTGGCCTGAGATTGAAGGAAATCCCAAGATTCAGTCATTTGCAGGTTACAAGGTAGGAATGACCCATGTTGAAATGGTCGACTACAGGAAGTCAAGCACGACTGCGGGAAGAAACGTAATGGCAGCAGTCACTGTTGTGGAAGTTCCGCCAGCAAAAATTGTTGCCCTAAGGGGTTACAGGGAATCGGAAGACGGACTGAGGATTGCATACGAGAAATGGGCAGATAATCTTGACAAGAGCATATACAAAGTTATACTTGAGACCAAGGAGAGGAAGGAAAACACAGTTCCTGACGACATATGTGAAGTCAGGGTCATAATGATGGTCATGCCGGAAGAGATAACTGGTGTCCCGAAGAAGATACCTGAACTCTACGAAACAAGAGTCGGGGGATCCAGCATAGATGCAAGACTCAAATATGCACAGGACAAACTCGGAAAGGAAGTATCATTCACTGATTTCTCAAAGGCAGGAAACTTTGTTGATGTCATTTCAGTAACCAAAGGTAAAGGTTTCACGGGCCATGTCGAGAGATTTGGTGTCAAGCTTCTTCCAAAGAAGAACAGGAAACACAGAAGAATGATTGGTACACTTGGACCATGGCATCCGGACTGGGTTAGATGGCAGGTGCCACAGGCTGGTCAGATGGGTTCACATCAGAGGACACAGCACAATATGAGAGTTTTAAAATATGCAAAATCACAGGGAAATGATGACATAAACGTCAAGGGAGGTTTTGTCAACTACGGTCTCGTAAGAACAAATTATGTTCTGGTTCACGGTTCCATACCGGGTTCCATCAAGAGGCTTATAAAGTTCAGGGACCCCGCAAGGCAGAAAAAAGTATCTGTGGACAACATACAGCTTGCATATGTATCAAGAGAATCAAAGCAGGGTGATTAAACATGAAGACACAGATATATTCAACAAACGGAGAAAACAAAGGCGAGATAGATGTTCCGGAAGTTTTCAATTCACAGATCAGGGATGATCTTCTCAAGAAAGCTTTCAGGATAATTTCCCTTTCAAACAGGCATCCGTATGGCTCATCTCCACTGGCAGGAACAAGAAGGGTAGGAGCAACATCAAGGCCAGGAATGGGTATTTCAAGAATGCCAAGGGTTGCAGGAAGCTCAAGGGCAGTACAGCTCGGAAGCACCAAGGGGGGAAGAAGTCCGCATTCACCAAGATCCACAAAGAATCTTATACTGAAGATAAACAAGAAGGAAAAAGCCATAGCATGGAAGACTGCACTTGCAATGACCGCTGATCCAGAGGCAGTCAAGATCAGGGGCCATGTTTTCAGACAGGATCTTTCATTCCCCATAGTGGTTGAGGATGAGATGGATAATATAGAGAAATCAAGGGATGCAATGCTTTTCCTTCAGTCAATAGGCGTATGGGATGATGTGGAAAGATCAAAGGAAGGCACAAAGATCAGGGCAGGAAGGGGAAAGATGAGAAACAGGAGATACAGGACACCAAAGAGTCTCCTCATAGTCACCGACAATCCTGCAAAACTGAAAGCATTCAGGTCATTCTCCGGAATAGATGTCGCATACTCTGACAACATATCCATATCCAAGCTTGCTCCAGGAGGATTTGGGGGAAGACTGGTTATTTTCACAGAATCAGCATTCAGGAAAATAGGGGGTGTACAGTAATGGATTATATCATATCTCCAGTGGCAACAGAAAAAACCATGATAAACGGGCAGAAAGAGAACAAGCTGACCTTCATAGTGAGAAGGGAGGCGACAAGAGATGCTGTAGCCAAGGAAGTCGAGAGAAGATTTGACGTCGAGGTAATACAGGTGAACATACTGATAACGAAGAAGGGAAAGAAGGCAATAGTGAAACTTTCCGAGAAATACAATGCAGAGGAAATAGGGGAGAGAATAGGAATATATTGAGGTGCAGTAAATGGGTAAGCGTATAATTCCACAGAGAAGAGGAAAAGGAGGGCTGACATAC
>JAKAPZ010000116.1 GCA_021822985.1 Thermoplasmata archaeon
AATTCAGTGTAATTTTCGTCAACTCATATTTCCCAGAGTCAATGTAACATCCATTCTGATGACAAATATGATGATGCAGGTTGGCATAATTGAAAAGTTAAATAATGTGGGCCTCAGTTCTATATATCAGGGTTATAACTAAAGTGATGCATCATGTATATAACATCCTCAAAAAATCAGTTAGAGATTTATGCGATTACGAAATAGTGATGAAGGTTCAGCTGCATTTCAATTTGTTGAAATGCTAATCATGCACCTAATTCACTGAGATAGTACTATGTCAATTACCACCAGCCGACGCAGGAGGCTTGTCTCGTGAGGGACATCGCAAGAGTTGATCAGGGGGCTTTAACAACATGGAGAAAAACATGAGAGAAAAGCAGAAGTTAGTCGGGAGAAATACATGCATAACTACGGATGCTCCACAGGTCCGTGGCTCTGTGACTCTGTCTTTAAACAGAGAGGAAACATCCAGATCAGGACATCGCCGTTTACAATCTCACAGAGAAGGAGGAACAACCGTTCCATCCAGACAAACAGGAAGGGATTCAGGCCATCAATAAGAAGGAAAAGATATGCATTCCAGCCTGGAGACATGGTTGTGCATAACTATGGGAAATCAATCGTTATAAAAGGAGGAAAGAAGAATATGGACATAAGTGCAAACAAGGTAAAGCTGGTAAGTTACGGTAAGGGATTGAGGTTCACTGCCCAATTTTCCCTCACGCTGACGCATGGGATCTCCTTTGGGGGAGTTAGATGAAAAATAAGAGAACAGATGATCCCAGGTTGTTGGGAATTCTTGGAGGAATGGGCCCTGCAGCCACCATAGATTTCATGGAGAAGCTCTTAAGGACTACAAATGCTGAAAAAGATCAGGACCAGATACCGGCAGTTGTTTACAACAATACAGTTATACCGGACAGGAACGATGCTTACCTCAAAGGGGGAATATCACCAGCACCAGAACTGATAAAAAGCGCAAAAGTGCTCGAAAAGGCAGGATGCGATATTATTGCAATACCATGCAATACGGCCCACATCTGGTACGACAAAATAGCCGAAAATACAGAAGTCGAGGTTCTCAATGCCCCATTGATAGTTTCGGAACAACTGCCAGAAAGCATCAAAGCCGGTATAATCTGCACAACTCCCGTAAAGCTTTCCGGTCTTTACGAAGATGCGCTTTCAAGAAAGGGGGTTGATCTGATCTATCCTGAACAGCAGCAGGATGTAATGGATGCAATATACAAGGTAAAATCGGGCAACATGACGGAAGCCGAAGATCTCTTCATGGAGCAGGTTGATTTTCTCATGGAAAGTGGGTCAGAGAAAATAATAGCGGGCTGCAGTGAAGTTCCGGTAGCATTGAAAAAGTCAAAGGCCATGGAATATATCATCGATCCCATGGAATCCCTTGCCAGGGAATGCGCAATCCGGTTCAAAAAAATTTAGTTCAATCCCCTTTCTGATATATGTCAAGAATTGCCCTGAGATTCCTGAGAGCCTTCCCATGACTGTATGGCACTTCAGTATTATTTTTGACCGAATCAATGAATCCCTTTATTTCAAGATTGAATACGTCTTCTTTTTTGATATCAACTTTCTTCCCGTTTAATACAGGGAAACCATAAACGTACCTGGTGCCGGTCATGTTTTTAAATTCTTCAATAGGTCTTGTATTGACATCCTCGTATATGCTCCCCTCAGAACCTATAATTTCATAGGAAGGAAGTCTCGGGGCATCCCTGTATGCCCAGGAATAAAACAGATTTCCATGGGCACCGCTGGTGAAATGAAACAGTGCCATGGTGGTATCTTCACCCTGCAGTGTTGAACCACCATGGTAGGAATAAGAATCGATTTTAGTGTAATCTCCTCCAATGTTCAGCATGGTCTCCACATAATGAATTCCACCATCTATAAGTGCACCTCCACCCATCTGATCTTTTCTGGTTCTCCAACTAGTTTTCCTGTAATCTCTCTGGTCCCTCACAATGATGGAATGCACCTTCCCAATGCTGTTTTCTCCTACAAGCTCAATAGCCTTGTTCAGTGAGGGGTCAAAATTATACTGCTCTGCGACCATGAATTTCACACCATTCTTCACAGATGCCTCAACAATCTCGGTTGCTTCTTCAAGGCTTGTTGCAATGGGTTTTTCCATGATTACATGTTTTCCAAGTTCCATTGCACTGATTGAAACTTCCCTATGCAGATTGTGAGGCAGGACTATATCAACTATGTCAGAATCAGAATGAATTGCATCTTCAAGATTATTGAATACTGTTTTCACTCCGTAATTTTTTCTGTAGAATTCCAGGACATCAGGATTCCTGTCATACACCGAGAATTCAATTCCCAATTGTTTATAGGATTCTCCATGCAGTTTTCCAAAACCGTTTCCTCCTACCAATGTGACTTTCATGACCTTATAATGACTCGAGGTTATAATTAATATTCCATTGGGAATCTGTGGGATTGAAATTCTTATCTCGCACACAATTCAAAGAAAGGCAACCACAGTCACATTGTTCAATATCCGCAAATGTTCATAATCTCTGTGATCATATTTGTCAGAGCGAAATGCAACCGAAAGAATATTTCATGCACAGGTCAATAATGGAACAGCCACAGGCTTTCAGGTCAATACTTTTATCCGGTGATGAAACCTTCAATGATGCAGCCTATAAAATCAGGAAGTCAAGAAGCATAATAATTGTGGGTACAGGTTCCTCGCTTCATGCTGCGCTAATAGGGAG
>JAKAPZ010000117.1 GCA_021822985.1 Thermoplasmata archaeon
CGGAAGAGATACATGCACACCTACGGATGCTCCACAAGTCCGTAGCTCTGTGACTCTGTCTTTAAACAGAGAGGAAACTCTCAGTGAGCAGAGTTTAAAAACACCTTCTAACAACCCCCATGTGGACCTACGGGGCAACGCAGCCTGGACGGGCGTCGAAAGACTCTACCCGTCGTTTCTGCGGATATTTTTCCAATTCCTCCCACCTCTGAAGAAGGTGGGTATTCTTGAGGGGAGTTAGATGATCTTTCAGAAAGCACTCAGACCTTTGCACTCTACAGGTGCGATCAGTGTGGCAGAGTGGACTTCTATGAACCCGAACCAACCGAAGAGAAGAAACATCATCTCCTCTAGTTTTCCATGGAAGATTCAATTGCCTTGCTGCTGTTGATCCTGCTTTTTCCAGAAGGATCTTCTATTATTACAGTGAATGGTTCTGTATCACCTTTGAGGTTTTTTAGAATTTTTTCCCTTATTTCATCAAATATTTCTGAATTTTTCTCATCTTTTCCCATGAAATCAATCTTATCCAGGAATTTTTCAAGTACTGCTTCGACTGTGGTTATTTCCCCGTAGGATTCAAGGCCAGGTTCGATCTCAGCTCCAAATTCAGGAATGATCAGCCTTCCGTTCGAAGATCTGTAGATTATAATTCTCAGGTCTTCACGGCTTTGAATTGTAACGTTGATCTTCTTTGGTTCGTTGCCTGCCTGAGATGATATCTTGTTGGACTTGTAAAGACACCTCTTACAAAAATAGGTTTCAATGGATATTTCTTCTTCATACGCTATCTTTGTCTCGTAAAAAATATAATAGAGGCTTTCTCCACAAACAGGACATGGACTCTGCGTCTTAATCTCCATAAGCTCGTTCACATAAATCACCATTCATAGGCCATAATCCAAGACTTCAGTGGTTCGGTTACGAAATATCTTGCCTTCCTTAATTCCTGAACGTTTTTGGACCCAGTGAGAAACATTGCGACTTTGAAATCCCTAATTATGAAATTAATCTGGTTCTCCAGTTCATGTGGAGACTGATCTGCATTTTTTAAAAGCGATCTTGCGAAACCCCCAAGCTCACCACCCATCATAATTACCTTAGCCAGATCCAATCCGTTTCTGAGGCCTCCACTTCCAAACACTGGCAGACCGACGTTGCAGTATTTTATTGAAGCCGGGGACGGTATTCCCCAGTTCCAGAATGTTTTCCCGGAGTTCATTTTTTCTCTATCGTCAGTTTTCATTGCCCTGTAATATTCAATTGCAGCGAATGATGTACCACCTACTCCTCCAACGTCAATGGCCTTAACACCATGATCTCTCAATGCAAGGGCGGCTTCTCTGGAGAATCCGTTCCCAGTCTCCTTTGCAATCACCGGATAACTGCCAGCTATTTCCTCTATGCGCTTCAATATACCCCTTGCATTTCTGTCACCTTCAGGTTGAACCATTTCCTGTAGAAAATTGAAGTGTATTATGAGGAAGTTCGCTCCAATAAGGTTGAAAAGATATTCTATATCGCCATCTGAAAAAGCCCTTTTTGACTGCGGTATCAATTGAGGGGCACCGATGTTGGCCATTTTCATGGGAATTTTTTTTGAGGAAAGCATGGAATAAGTGTCAGCAAGTTCTCTCTTTTCAACCGCTGCTCTCATGCTCCCTACTCCCATACCTATACCAAATTTTTCGGCGGCATCCGAAAGATTCTCATTGATTCTTTTTGCAAGTGGGGTCCCCCCGGTCATGGATGAGATTATCAAGGGGAAATTCAGTCTGTTTCCTAGTATATTAACCTCTGTATCTATATGGTCGAAATCTATTTCAGGGATTGCCTGGTGGATGACGTGTATATCATCCCAGAAATTATGATCCGTAGTCACGTTTTCATTTTCAGCTATTCTTACATGTTCCTCCTTTCTATTTTCTATCAACTCAGCACCGTCCCAATGAACTCCACTCTGCCAGTTTCTTTGATTCTTTCAGGGAAATTTCCATTCAGAAGGTAAACTTTCGCCCCAGTCTCGTTTATCTTTTTCATGATTTCATATTTATGGCCTAATCCACCGGTTACGTCGATGGAACTGTTCTCGAAATTCGCCCTTGACTTTACCTCTCTCATAAGTTTTGCATTGTGATACAGCTTAGGATTTTTATCGAATATACCATCTACATCAGAGATGAACATCACCTTTTCTGGTCTGAACATCCTGGATAAATCAAGCACCAAATCATCTCCGGAATATATTCCGATGTAATCCGGGGATTTGAAATACACATCCCCATAGGTAATCGGGGTTATGTTTTTTTCAACCAGTAATCTGAATATATCAAGATTTTTTTTCTCGCCGCAAATAACCGATGATGGTGGTACGGGAAAAATCTCACGTTTATGCTTGTGAAACATTGCAACAAGTTTTTGATCCAGTGATTCCATATCATTATGAATCAAGGCAATCCCGTTTTTATTTTTCAGGTTAACCGAACCCGGAAAACCGTACCTCTTTGCCATTATGTGCCCGAATGAACCTCCACCATGGACCAGAATCAATTCTTCTTCAAATTCGGATACAACATCTATTATTTTTTTTGTTATCTCTCGCCTGAAAGTCCTGTATCTGGATTTATCCGTAATTACACTGCCACCTAGTTTAATAATTATCATAAGCGATCTGTAGATGGATGGTTATTCCAATTTGCAATTTAAATTATCTGACATAGCACTTTTATTTCAGATCGGAA
>JAKAPZ010000030.1 GCA_021822985.1 Thermoplasmata archaeon
GAAAGGGTGGGAAATCTGGAAGGTGTTGAAAAAAGCCTCTGGCCCAGCCTCTAGTCCAGATTTTCATTCTTAACTCAGGGTGGGCATCTGCCTGATTTGAAGATGAGCGGATATGGAAACATATTCCGGGTATCTGTTTCTAAACTTATTCATTTACTGATTACCGAACATATTCAATAATGATATTCCAAAAATTCAATCAGATAATGGATATCCTTTCCGGGCCAGCACTGGAGTTCTTTATTCGAGCGGTTATTTCAATGAATATTATCTTCAACAATGTGTGACTCATAGCCATAATGCTGTAAATTCTTACTGCTCGGAGATGAAATAGAAAAATTCTAATTTTAACAACAATAATGTCAATGGTAATGTGTGCAGAAAAAGAGCAAATTGATGTTTACTCATAATTATACATCTTTTTGTTCCGCATTTCGTTCTCATTCCATCCGTAAATGATTTGAAATTCCCAAACGCTGTTAATTTCAGTATTGGTTGTATTTTGGTCATCAGATTCATCTTTATTCAGAGATTGAAATTGCCCATTTTGTATGTAGGTATATCGTTATATACCGTTATACTATTTTCACTTATATGAAGACGAAAACGAGCATATCTATAGATAAGGAGCTCTGGATGAGGCTCAAAAATCTTGCATTAGAACAGGGGAAGGATATAAGCTCTATTTTGGAAAATGCAATAGAAAATGAACTGATCTCCAATCTGGACAAATCATTAATGAAATATTCCAGCAAGACCGTGTCTGACCTCGATTTTGAGCCGGTTAAACCTAAACAGCAAATATCTGACCTCGTTAGGAGTATGAGAGATGACAGAGAAAATCGTATATCTGGACAGTAGTGCAATAATCAAAAGATACGTCAATGAAAGTGGAACTGAAATAATCCGTGCACTTTATCATGATGCATACCTTGGAAATGTCTTGCTGGCATTCAGTTTATGGAATATCGGAGAAATACTCGGAGTGGTTGATAAGGCACACAGACAACAGCGTATAAGCAAAGAACAGTTAAAAGAAGTCCTGGACAGATTCTCGGACGAGACCACCAGACTCAGAAAGATAGACAGACTCAAGATAATTCCATTATCAGAAAGAGTCATAGAAAACAGCTGGGATTTCATAACAAAGCAACATCTCTATGTTGCCGATGCTTTGCAGATTGCAAGTGCTCTTCAATTGGAGTGTAGTGAATTCTTGACTGGTGACAGAATGCTTCATTCAGTGGCCCTGTCTATTGGGTTTAGTTCCAGATATATAGGATAACGAATACCAATACAAGAGGCTGCGCCTGTTCAACAAGAAAAATGTAGAGAAGGAATTGCTTGGGGAAAACGAAACAAATAATGAGGATCTCTTTAACATCTAATGAGTATATAAACGACAGGATCAGGACAGCACTCAAGCGTTCCCATGGATTCAAAACTGAAGAATACGGGGACACCATGATATTCTTTGTTGCATGAAAACTGAATCTCCCAACACGGTTGTGAGATAAGAAATTTGTATGTTTATATAACAACACTGTGTTTAAGTGAGCAATGAATACCTTTATCAAAAATGAATAGGGTATTACAATCCACCACACTTCAGACTTGTGTTCACTGCCAATGTGCGGGAAAATGGAAATCTCCGGTTCTCGTGCTGGGGATAGTAAATCCCGGAAACAGCCTGTTCCATGTTTTCAATACTTTTGTATACATTGATGGGCCCCTGGCTTCTGATTTTGTTTCTTATTATCACTCAGGGTTATCTTCCCGGATAGGAATGAATGTACAGCATTATATAAACGACCCGAATAGCTTAGTAACCATCTGTGAGGTAGACAATGGTGATGAAAATGAACATAGAATCTTACTTTTTGATTGGGGTGATATTCGTGGAGTGTTGTTTCTACATTCAGCAGTTAATTGTGTGGGAGATAAACTCAAAACAGCTCATCCGATCGATCATTATTCCGACAATTATTGTTGCTGCTACAGAGTTCCTTGTTTACTACACCACAATCACGCCAACATTCAATGATATGGTGATCGCCACATTCTTACTCGCATATTTCTGGATGTCATGGTCAATCCTTTTCCTTTTGAAACCCGGAAGGCAGAACATAACCAGCCGATATAAAATAAATGAATACCAGTACAAGAGGCTGCGTCTGTTCAACAAGAGAAAAGTGGTAAACGAATGGCTTAAAGAAAGCAGAAATAAATAAGTTAGATTAACCATTTTTTATTTCTAAACATTTCCAAAATCGGAATCTAAGATTTTTTGTCTATAGATCAGAACTCATTAATAAGGCTGCAGTCGAGTTTTCCTGAATGTTGTGAAGAGTTTAGTCTAAATGCAGTTTCATCATGAGTAATACGGTGCTCAAACAAAAACAGTTATAATTAAGTAAAAAATGAAGTCCTATGTCAAGCCGACGTATATGGAAACTGAGTCTGATCGGGGCCACAGGAACCGGCAAAAGCTCTATCATTTCCAGAATCGTCTTTGATACAGATGCAAGTGGGACAACAATGAGGGGGCTCCTTACTAAAAAAATAAAGGTACCATATAACGGCAGCACTCTTGATTTTGAATTTATATTTCAGGAAATAGACAGCATGGATGGGGATGCAAAACTCATTGCAGGTTCCAGCGGGATCATACTGGTCTTTGATGTGACACAACCCCTTAACACATCAGAGGTGAACAGATTTGCAAAGTTCATAAACGGGATGGAGAAAAGGCTTCCCATTTTCATAGCTGCAAACAAGATAGACAGGAAATATGAAGCAGTCACATGGCAGGAGGATCTTGAGCCGCTCGCAAGTACGATGGATGCATCCATTTACATGATCTCCTCCAGAGTTTCCGACACAGTTTCCAGTATGATGAAGGATATTGCCATAAAACTGATGGAAAAGAAAAATGAAAAACGAAACTGAGGAACACGCAGTTATTTATGAGGACATGATTTTTCCCATAACAGAGGAGAAGAGTGCATCCTATATCCATAACAGGTACTCCATGGGAAAGCTTGATGGAAGAATTCTTTCTGTGAACAAATTTGAGCTCATGTATCTTGTAATGAAAAACAGGGTTTCAATGCAGAATGGCACGATTCCTGACCAGAAGGCCCTCTTTTTGAAACTCATGGCACAGGACGATATTCCCATGATGAAGGTCTACCATGATCTGAAGAACGGCGGAGGCAGGCTCAACATTTCCGGGAATATGCTTTATCTCACCGGGAAGAAGGAGAAATCCTCACAGAGGAAAAGGATCATGCCCATAAGGGAGAAACACAGGATCTCATTTAAGGATCTGATGGAGATGGATCATACCATCGTGGCTTCAGTGGATGATGATGGGGATATAACCTACTATCAGATTGAAATGGCCCATATGAGGGGAGACAACACATTCCAGTGGATAAAGTATGAATTTTCTGGACTTGGAAACCGTGGCGTGACGGGAATTTCGGATGTGCCTTCATGGATCGGGGATGTCATAGGAGACATACGGATACTTTCCGAACAGGAAAAGCCAATTCTTGAATCGGGGAATGGTGATGATATTTCCACAAAGGTTTTTCTTTACCTGATCAGGAATGGATTCATTGTCAAGACAGGATTCAAGTACGGATGCAACTTCAGGGCATACGAGGGATCAGTGGATGATCATGCACAATACCTTGTACATGTGATGACGGAAGATGTTGAATGGTACGAAGTAAGCAGGGCAGTCAGGGTTGCTGCATCAGTAAGGAAGAGAATGGTTTTTGCTTCCGTTTATGAGAAAAATGTGGAAACTGTGGAAATTAAAAGGGTAAAAAATATTAGAAATATCTGAAAGATCAGATCTGGGACTCGAAGTCATCCACTGTGTACTTGAAGTTCTCGTAACCTGATATTATTCCCCTGTTTTTGGCTATTTCCCTTGCAAGAAGCCAGTACACGAGGGCCAGGGACCTTCTTCCCTTGTTGTTGCTTGGTATGACCACATCAACAAAATCAGTCTTGTTGTTTGCATCGCAGAAGGCTATGATGGGGACTCCCACATTCTTCGCCTCCTTCATGACCTGCGTATCAGCAAGAGGGTCTGTCACAATAATTGCCTTTGTTTCTGTGTATGAAGGCAACTGATGGTTCGTCAGTGTTCCGGGTATGAATCTTCCGACTATGGATTTGGTACCGGTGATCTCTGAAAATTTCGTCACGGGCCTCAGGGCATACTGCCTCTGTGCAACCACGAGGATCTGCTCCGGAGGAATTCTTGACAGCATCTTTCCTGCTGTTCTAAGCATCCTGTCGGTTATATTGACATCCAGCAGATAGAGACCATCGTTTCTTATCTTGAATATGTACTTGACCATGTCATGGGTCTTGACCTGTGTTCCTATGTGTACACCGGATTTCTGGTATTCTTCCTCAGATATAAGTAGTTCATTTTCCATTTGGTTCATCTCACTTGTCATGAAAGGTTTGGGTTTATTCTTTTTACATATATATTCATTTCACTTATTCCCACTCTATTGTCCCCGGTGGTTTGTTCGTGATATCATATACTACCCTGTTCACTTCCGGTATTTCATTCGTTATTTTCGTGGATATGTCCTCCAGCAGTTCCCAATCTGGCTTTGAAAAAGTTGCAGACATTGCATCAGAAGTTTCCACGCATCTTATGGCTATGGTAGTTCCGTATGACCTCTTGTCCCCATGCACGCCTGTGGTTCTCATGGGCAAAAATATGGCAAAATACTGCCAGGGCCTCTGTTTGCTCTCCATTGAAGATTCTACGGATTCCTCAACTATCCTTGTGGCTTTTTTCAGAATTTCAAGCCTTTCTCCTGTGATTTCCCCCATTATCCTGACTGCGAGTCCGGGGCCCGGGAATGGCTGGAGATACTGATCAAGGCCAAGTTCAGCACTGAGCTGCCTTACCTCATCCTTGTACAGATCCCTCAATGGCTCAATAAGCTTCAGGTTCATGTTTTCAGGGAGGCCCCCTACATTGTGGTGGCTCTTGATGACATCCCTGTTTTGTCCGCCGCTCTCAATCCAGTCAGGTGCTATGGTTCCCTGCAGAAGATACTCTGCTTTTGAAGACAGGGCCTCTTTTTCGAACACCTTTATGAAGGTCTCTCCGATAATTTTTCTCTTTCTCTCTGGATCTGTGACGTTCTCAAGATTTTTCAAAAATGTTTCGGAAGCATCTATTATCTTGCCCCTGATTCCAAACCTGTCAAACATTTTCTGGACTCTGTCCCTTTCACCGTATCTTATAAGACCAGTATCTATGAAAACGGTATGGACATCATCTCCGGCAACCATCCTGCTCATCACTGCAAGAACAGAACTGTCCGTGCCTCCGGAGCAGGCCATAATGGCCTTACCCTTGAGATCTCTTTTTATATTTCCGGTTATTTCCTCAAAAAGTTTTGACGCCATATATTCAGGTTTTCATTATGGCAGCGAGGAATATAAGCAATCCTATAACCATACCTATTACGGCAGCAATCAGGTAGAAAAGTGCACCGATTATGACTTCTTCTATGAGGCTGTCATGGAAATAGAAATCAGAGAGATAATATGTTAAGAAACCGAGCAATGCTGCTCCAACAATCATTCCGGCACCGACTCCCCTTGCCTTTCCTTTGCCAAAATAGGCAGTGAGAATTCCAAACACAAGCAGTGACAGAGCAATTATGCCCAGAATGGTCAGGAAAAATATATCCATGTTCCAGCCGGGGTACCAGGGTACAGTTACATTCGACATTTTAATCACAACTTTGTAGAAGTTAAGGTCTTTGTGTCTATAACTCCATCAATTTTCCTTATCTGTTCTACCACAATCTTACCAAGCTCACTGAAGTCTCCAGCATCGATTTTCACTATGAGGTCATATTCTCCAAAGAGCGGATGAATTTCAACAACATAATTTATCTTGGAAATCTTATTGTAGACTTCTGTCTCTTTTCCGGGTACGGTTCCTACGAGGACGAATGCTACAGACATAACTTCACCGTAGAGCGATATTTTATTTATTTATAAATTTTTCAGTACTCTTCTATTTATTTTAATATGAATGATATTAAGTGATGGACACAAAAAATTTGCATTCAATAATTACAATTTAATTGACCAGTGCGGAAAAAATGAAAGAAATGGCTCAGTTTATGCCAGAAGTATCTGTCTCTTTCTGTTCCCCAGTCGAAAGATTCCTGACAGTTACCTTTCCTGATTCCATCTCCTTTTTTCCTATGATTATGGCATGAGTGTACCAGTTTGCCGTGGCACTCCTGAGGGAGTTTGAAAGATTCTTGTGCGTGTTGCTTGTTGCGGCCTCAATTCCTCTTGCCCTGAGATTTCCCGCAAGCTTCAGCGAGAATTTCTGCGCTTCTTCCGCTATGGTGATGATGATATACCTGTTCCGGGCAGCTTCAGCTTTCCACAGATTCTTCTCCCTGAGGAGATTTTCAAGAACAGCATCACCCATTCCAAATCCAACTGCAGCCAACTCCTGGCCCGTTATAATTGAGGAGAGCTTGTCATATCTGCCTCCACCGAATATGGATCTGTATTTTCCCTCTTTATCAAATCCCTCAAACACTATCCCTGTATAGTAAGTGAGGCCCCTGACTGTGGCAGGATCGTAGACTATATCATTGTAATCCCATGCCTCAAGTGCAGATATGGTTTCATTCATGTTTTCCGAGAACTGCTCGAACGGGATGTTGGGGAAAAATTCCCTTATCCTCTCATCTGCTTTTGAGGCCTGTACTTTTCCTGATATGAAATCCATAAGCCTTTCCGCATTATCAGTTGAGCTCAGGTTTCCTGAAAGGTTTTCGATCATCTTCTCTCTGCTCTCCTTCCTGAATCGATCGATTATGTTCAGCCCTTCCGTGATATTTTTAGTTCCCAAAGAATCAAGAATTTTCTCCATGATCTGCCTGTGGTTTATCCTCACCTCATAGGAACCCTTCAATCCGAGGCCATTAAGTGTTTCGCACGCAAGACCGATGATCTCTGCATCCGCAACTGGGCTTGCATCACCGAATATGTCCGCATTGAACTGGCTGTGTTCCCTTGTTCTTCCAGACTGGGGTTCCTCATATCTCCACAGCTTGGGTATGCAGTACCATTTCACCGGCTTTGGAATGTTCTTCTTTGCCCCAAGCAGCCTCACTGTGGAAGGTGTCGCCTCAGGAATCATTGTTATTTCCCTCTTTCCCCTGTCAATAAAACTGTATGTCTGTGACAGAAGTTCCTCTCCCGATTTGGTTCTGAAAAGATCCATGGATTCAAGGCTTGGATAATCGATCGGCATGAACCCGAATAGTTTGGCGCTCTTTCTCATGATATTGAATATGTGCTCTCTTACTATCATATCCTCAGGATAAAAATCCCTAAAACCTTTTAGTCTTTCTATCAAATTCGCACCTATAATTGGGAAATGCTTAATAATAATTAAAATATAGGTATGCATGGAAACAGTGGAGCAAACCCTTAAAAGCTCCGGAATGAAAGTAACTCCGCAGAGAGTAATGCTTCTGAAGTACATACTGGAGAACCCAGGGGCCCATCTTTCTGCTGAGGATATACACGAGCATGTGAAGAGCATAGCACCCAACATACCTGCAGCCACAGTATACAACATACTGAAAGCGCTCTCGGACAAGGGAATTATAAACTTCATCGAGCTTGACGGAAAGGCACTTTATGAGTCAAGAACTGACCCACATATAAATTTTCAATGCCTTTCCTGTGGAAATATAGAAGACTATGAGATTTCAGGAAGCGTTGAGCCTGTTCTCAACAACGTAAAAGGAATCATAACAAACTCAACAATACTCCTGAAAGGCATATGTTCAGAATGCACTAAAACCGCCGAATAGTGAAAAAGTCTTGATGGCGGATATATTTTCTTCTGGATCATGAACCCTTATTATCTCAACCCCGTTAATGTAAAGTGAAATCGAACCTGCAAGAGTCTCGGGAAGCCTTTTATCTGCAGGAGACCCTGAAACAGAGCCGAGGAATCTTTTCCTTGAATGCCCGAATACCCTTCTGAATCCAAAGTTCAGCATCCATGGATTTTTCATTATTTCTATATTTGAATTGCTGTCCTTTGCAAACCCAAGGCCCGGATCGATAAGTATCCTTTCAGGCTTCATTCCCATTTCTGAAAGAATTTTCAGTTTCCCGAAATAGAACATTGCCATCTCCCCGAACAGATTACTGTAATGTGTATGATTTTCCATTGTCTGTGGAGTTCCTACTGTGTGCATCAGTACATATTCCCTCCCATGTTCCTCTGATATTGCAGCAAGTGCAGTATTGTCCAGTCCAGAAACATCATTTATCATATCTGCATATTCGATGAATTTTTCTGCAGTTTCCGCATGCCTTGTGTCCAGAGATAATTTTCCCCTGTAGTTCTCTTTTATGAATTCTACATTGCCTGACAATCTCCTTATCTCCTCTTCAGGGCTGACCTCCACTGATCCGGGCCTTGTGCTCTCTCCACCAATGTCTATGTATTCCGGGTTTGATTTGATGATCTTCAATATCTCATCCCTGTCATTCTTTCTTGAGCCCGCATAGAATGAGTCAGGTGTTACGTTGATTATGGCCATTATGGAACTGTTTCCCCGCCTCTGCATGATCATTTTTCTGCTGCATGGCTCTGAATAATCCGGGAGTCCTGCCCTCTGGAAAAGTTCGGCAAGGAGTGATCTTTCACATGCCATTTCCTCAATTCCGAATCTCACTCCCCCAATTATCTCCGAAACACCCGTATTTTTATCTGCAGTGAATGTCCTGATTTTCACCGAACTTCCTGTTGGAGGTGCAATCGGATGGAAGAAAAAACTGGTACTTTCCATACAGGAAGATGATTGGAGAGTATAAATCGGTGATCGTTGAATGAATTTTAGTTTGCCAGAGCAATAAAAGCAACAAAAATTTTAAATGTATATTGCCATTTTATTAAAATGGGGCGTTCAAAAAACAGAAAAAAATCATTCGCGATTATAGGCGTTGTTTCGATCGCATTATTCGTAGCAGCGATCGTAGCTTTCCCAATAACATCCTCTGTTGTTCCGAATGGAACAGTAAAGACAGTTTATGCGGGCCAGTATTACGGAAGCGAGTTTCGTACAAACGGTTCCGGAACATTGAAAGGATCGGTAAACGCAAACAATGGGATAACATTCTATCTCATGACCCCATCAGAGTATTCATCTTTTGTTTCCTCCGGAACGCCAAATTCGTATGCTTTCACCAGTGGAGATGTCAACAGCGGATCATTTAATTTCAATATTGATTCCGGAACTTGGTATGCAGTCTATTACAATTCGAATTTGATATCATCATCCACAATTACAATCAACAGCCTGACATTCACAACGACGCCAATATCCGTGATTTCCCAATATTAAATTCTAAAAATTTTATTACTTTCTAATTATGAATTCCTTAATTTCTAAAATGTTTTGATCTGTTCTTGCAATCTTTGGTTGCTGTAACCTTCCCCGTATGATTCATAAAATTTATCTATCAGCAAATAATAAGAAAATATTCCGCTCCCAGCAGGTTTTCATGTCAATATGGCCTTTCTCTCACAATAGTTTAATAGCCTTTTTGCCATACAGTTATTCTATAATATTAGCAGTAGGTTTAAATATGACAATTAGCGGAGATAAGCGGAATTACACAAGAATAGAGGAACTTTCCCAGGCCATCAGTATTGGCATGGGACTGCAGAACAGGAAGATGATTGCTGAAGAATCTATGTCCGCTGCAGAACATATAATTAATTTCTTTGGATATAGTACAAGAGTAATAGACAACATGCTGGAGCCTGAAGACAGGGATGCTTTTTACACCATGGAAGACATAGGGGTTCTTCAGACTGAGAGAGAAGAGACAACACTTTTTGACGGAAGGGAATGGAGAATACATTACTGGATTCTTAACGTTCCAAAAATAATAACACTTTCGAGGATGAAAACCGAGGAAATTGAGCACGGAGATCTGGAAACATTTTCCGTCTACGATGAAATTCCTGATGAATACTGGACGCTTAACTGAGTGGTTTAAGTGCATATAGCGGTTCTGGACAGGGAAAGGTGCCATCCTAAGAAATGCAACCATGAATGCCAGTCATACTGTCCTCCGGTAAGATCGGGGACACCAACTATAGCATTCAATGAAGGGGACATTTATCCGAATATTACTGAAAATCTCTGTATAGGTTGTGGAATTTGCATCAACAGATGCCCCTTTGGGGCAATAAAGATTGTGACTGTTCCCGATGAGCTTAACAGGGATGTAGTGCACCGATATGGTGAAAATGCATTCAGGCTTTATTCCATTCCCGTTCCTGCAAACGGCATAACTGCAATTCTTGGCCCCAATGCCATGGGAAAGACCACAACAATGAATATACTCAGCGGGGTTGTTGTGCCCAATTTTGGCAGATATGATGAAAAACCGGGCAGGGAAGATGTTGTGAAAAATTATTCCAACAGCATTCTCGGGCAGTATTTCAGGGATGTCTATGACAAGAAGAAGGAAGTCGTGCTGAAAAGCCAGTTCGTGGATCAGATACCTAAGGTCGCAAGGGGTACTCTGAGAGAATTGATGGAAAAGGCAGATCATAACGGCAGGATTGATGATGTTGTATCACAGCTTTCCATGGCAAACTCTATCAACAAGGACGTGAGAAGCGCTTCAGGAGGAGAACTGCAGAAACTCGCCATTGCAACTGCACTCCTCAGGGATGGGGATATATACCTGATTGATGAGGTATCCTCATACCTTGACATCTCGGAAAGGCTCAGGGTTGCATCCATCCTGATGGATATTTCAAGGAAGGGAAAGACGGTTTTTGTGGTGGAGCATGATCTTGCAATACTTGACTGGATATCTGACCAGATTCATGTGGTTTATGGGTCTCCGGGCGTATACGGAGTCATCAGCTCCCAGAAAAGCCCCTCAAAGGCGGTGAACCAGTTCCTCGAAGGTTACCTGAAAGAGGAAAATGTCAGGATCAGGAAAGAGCAGATTGTTTTCGAGCAGAAAGGCGCAACAAGGAGAACTGTCACTCCACCAATTGTTGAATGGAACAGCATAAGGAAAGAAATGGGCGACTTCACCATAAATGCACCGGGGGGAAAACTGGAAATAGGATCAGTTACCGGAGTTCTGGGAAAGAATGCACTGGGAAAGACCACATTCACGAAGATACTTGCAGGTGTCCTGGAAGCAGATCAGGGTACTGTTGAGCCAAAACTCAAGATTGCATACAAGCCACAGTACATTTCAACCGATTTTGACGGAACTGCAGAGGAATTAATATTCATGACCCTGAAGGAAAAGGCGGCAGATAACTGGATCAAAAATGAGCTCTTCAGGCCCCTTGATATAGATTCAATCATTCATAAAGAAGTGAAGAACCTTTCGGGCGGTGAACTGCAGAGGCTTTCCATTGCCATAACACTTGCAACAGACGCCGATCTTTACCTCATGGATGAGCCATCTGCAAACCTTGACAGTTCTGCAAGAATGGAGGTTGCAAAGGTCATAAGGAGATCCATGGAGAACAGGAAGAAGACTGCAATGATTGTGGATCATGACATTTACTTCATCGATATCATATCGGACTTCCTTCTGGTATTCATGGGAACCCCCGGGGTTGAGGGAACTGCATACGGGCCCATGACCATGAGGGAGGGGATGAACATGTTCCTGAAGGATGCGGGAGTCACATTCAGGAGAGATCACAATACCAGAAGGCCCCGGATCAATAAGACAGGGAGCGGGCTTGACAGGGAGCAGAAGAACTCCGGAGAATATTATTATTCAGAATAGGTGATATGATGCAGGACGGAAAAATCACAATGGAGATTCTTGGAAGGGAGGGGCTTGCAAGAATTGGCAGATTCAGGACTGCACATGGCGTGATCAACACTCCAAACATCATGCCGGTCATAAACCCGAACATAAACACCATGAGCATTGATTCCATGAAAAGGGCAGGCATGACCTGCCTCATAACAAACAGCTACATCATCAGGAGGAGCCCTGAACTCAGGGATAGGGCCCTGAAGGATGGATTGCACAGTCTGGTGGGATTCGACGGGCCCATCATGACGGATTCAGGCACGTTCCAGAGTTACGTTTACGGAGATGTGGAATTCCAGAACAGGGATACGGTTGAATTCCAGATTAAGATAGGAAGCGACATATCCACAATCCTTGATATCTTCTCCACTCCCGATGATACCAGAAACAAAGCGGAAGATGCTGTGAGGATGACAGCGGAAAGGTTTGCGGAGGTGGATGATCTTGCTGAAACCCATGACATTTCTGGCCCCATACAGGGCTCAATCTATCCCGAACTGAGAAAGATGAGTGCATCCATAATGTCCTCCGGCAAGGCATCATACCTTCCCGTTGGGGGAGTTGTTCCCCTTCTTGAGCAGTACAGGTATGCAGAACTTGTGGATATCATACTGAATTCAAAACTCAATTCTGATTTTTCAAAACCGATTCACCTCTTCGGAGGGGGCCATCCGATGTTCATGGGCATGGCAGTGCTCCTCGGTGTGGACATGTTTGATTCCGCATCCTATGTGAAATATGCAAAGGACGACAGGATGCTCTATCCCGAGGGTACAAGAGATCTCAGGGACATCATGGAACTGCCATACTGGTCTCCCCTGAGGGGAAAATTCACTGCGGAAGAACTCAGGAAGGAATCACCTGAGAAGAGGAAATCCCTGATTGCAGAGCATAACCTTGCTGCAATATACATGGAACTTTCCGAGATAAGGGAAAGAATCCATGAACAGACACTCTGGCAGTATGTGGAAGCGAGGTCCAGAAGCCATCCTGCGCTATTTGAAGCGTTCAAAAGAATTCTCCTGTATTCAGAAAGCATTGGGAAATATGTGGAACTGTACAGGAAACCGCCATTCATGGCCTTTGACAGCCTGTCCATGATGAGCC
>JAKAPZ010000031.1 GCA_021822985.1 Thermoplasmata archaeon
TTGAGCTGTGCTATATCGGGGCCTACGACTGCTCCCCTGAAGGTGACTCTCTTCCTTATTCCCTTCTTATGCCTCTCTCCTTCCCTGTACCTTACCAGTATCCTCTTCTTTCCTGATACGAAGAGATCGGGCTTCATTGCAAAGCCGTCTATGGATGTTCCACCAGTTATCTGGAGCTTGTATCCTGGCATTTCAAAGAATATGCCGTCAACTTCTTCACCGATTCTTCTTCCGCTCAGAAGGCTGAGGTTCTCAGGTTTTATTTCCTTTTTGTATGTTTTTCCACTTTTCCTGTCAGCAATAATTGCCACCGAATTTCCCGTTGCCATTAATGAATCCTCCCTTTTACGAGATTTGACCCAATACTTAAAAGGCTTATAAATTTATCAATTCGCTGAGGCAATAAAATTTCAACTATAATTTGACAGTCTCTTCAGAGAAAACAGTTAAATAGTTACATAGAGTTGTTTAATATTACGGCATCGCAAAATGGTTTTAAAAATGACAAGTTGGCTTATGGGCTTGCCTCAGGGATAGGAGGTGGAGCAGCACTTGGATTGCTGGGTGGGCCAATTGGTGTTTTATTAGGTGCGATCATAGGTGGTATTATTGGGGGAGTCGCAGGAGAAACCGCTCAAGAAGTAGAAAACCAAAAAACTATATCCTGAAAGCCATCCATGTTGAGATTTCATGGCTTATGACATCTATGGCGGGTTAACCATAATCTTCACCATTCTGTTTTTTATAGTTTTGAAGTATTTTCATTATAAAAAAGGACACAAACCTGATTACGACGGAGAAATTTAAATCTTTTTCACTATAGCCGTTATTGTTGGAGGCATAACATTATTCACTACTTCGCTCACTTTGCTTTTATATGGAGTTCCCATTCCTGGAATAAGTTTGCAGTCATATTACACTGCTGTATCGTTATTTCTCTTCGCAGTTACTTCTCTACTAATAAAACATCTATGGAATAAATTTATGAAATTCGGAAAAGATTAACGGGTTCCATCGTATTATAATAAATCATTGCCTGAATATGACGAATTCCAAAAATTATGAAAAGTCCGACTCTGGTGCTATTAATAATATTATACACAATTTACACGCAGCCTTTCGAAGAAAAAAGAGCAACGTTATAAGCACTTCAAAAGAGTTATTTCTGTCTAATCTGAACTACTTAAACCCACTCAATTGTACCAATAACATTATTGAATTGTTCAAACTATGTAATCAATGAGATTTGAGATAGTCTTATTAATAGTGGTGAGCACAGTAACTTCCATAGTGTCTTTCATCTATTACATTCTTAATTATTATGGTTCTAAATCGCTAAAAATTGCAGAAAAAAATAATAATGATAACATGAACTACAGCAGAGATGATGTTACAGCCATTGTACCAGTATATTGTGAAGATCCGAATCTTTTTTCAAGATCAGTCGAATCATTGAGATGGCAGGTAGCAAGAGTTATAGTTGTGGGCGATGGTGTTTCAGAGCCCTACAGGGAGATATGCAACCTGAAGGGAATTGAATTCATTTCCCTCAATGAGAGATCAGGAAAAAGGGCAGCAATGTCAGAGGGAATGAAGCATGTGAAAACAGCAATCACCCTGTTCATGGATTCTGATGCTAAACCATCCTCGGATGCGGTCAGGGCAGTCCTCAGAACTTTCAGGAGCAATGTTGGCGGTGTAGGCGGAAACATACACATGAACACAGAAGATGAGAGCCCTTACTCCTATGCAGGAGAATTCTTTGAAAGATCGAAGGAAACAGTGCAGAAAACAATGATGGCATTCGGAAGCGTAATGCTCATTGATGCTGCCTTTGCCGCTTACCGTACAGATATAATCAGGGATTATATCATGTCGGATGAATTCAGGAATTTCAGGGTACATGGCAGAATTCCATTCTATGGCGGGGGAGATGATGCAGAACTCACTTCATACGTCATAAGGAGCGGATACATTGCTGCAAAGGCATTTGACGCAGAAATAATTGTAGAATCCAGGAAGAGCATACGCTCCATGGCAAAGCAGTACATCAGGTGGTCAAGGACATCCTGGAGAATGTTCTTCAGGAATTTCAGGAACGGCACATTCAGGAAGGCAAATAAGTTCTACAAGGTGGAACAGATACTCACATACTCGCTTCCCATTCTTTTCCTCTCCATGATCATTTTCAAGTCTGCTTTTTTGCTTCTGGCGATCTCAAGGTTCGGTTTCCATCCCCTGATGATCGCAAGGCTGTTCATCTATATGCCAGACAGCAAACTGTTTCATCTTGTCACATTCACTTCCACGCTTTCATCCGTCTCTTCAGTATTCTTCCTCTCGACAATAGTCAGCAGGGATACCAAGAAAAAACTGAAACTGATCATATATGGGGCCTCGGGAACGTTCCTCCTGTTCATCACAACAATAATCGGGCTGTTCACATTCAACAGGAACTGAGAAAAAAATATGTTGTTATCCGGCATACAGATATGTGATAGTTCTGGGCATCGAGGGGACAGCTCACACTGTGGGCGCTTCAATTCTGGACAGGGAGAGGATTTATTCCAGCGTTTCCATGACATTCAGGCCCGAAAAGGGAGGAATCAATCCCCGTGAAGCTGCGGAATTCCATTTCAACAACATATCATCCATCATACATGATGCAATCCGGAAATCCGGCATCCATGAGGAGAAAATAGGGCTTGTCGCTTTTTCAAGGGGCCCCGGATTGCCCCCTTCCCTGAAGATCACCGCAACTGCCGCAAGGGCAATGGCCATAAGGCTGAATGTGCCCATAGTCGGTGTGAACCACCCGCTTGGCCATGTGGAGATCGGAAGGAGGGAGACGGGTGCAGCCGATCCTGTGATGCTTTATGTATCCGGGGGCAACACACAGATCATCGCACATAAAAACGGTTATTACAGGGTCTTCGGTGAAACTCTGGACATTGGCATCGGGAACATGCTTGACAAGCTCGCAAGATACATGGATTTCCCGTTTCCGGGGGGCCCAAAAATAGAGGAACTTGCACTCTCGGGCAAGAAACTGCTCAGGCTGCCATATTCCGTTATGGGCATGGACACGGCATTCTCCGGAATGTACACTGCCGCAGTCAATCACCTTAAGGCAGGGGAAACAATGGAGGACATTTCCTACAGTGTTCAGGAGCATGCATTCTCCATGCTTGTGGAAACTCTTGAAAGGGCCATATTCACTACGGGAAAGAGATCCATACTTCTTGCAGGGGGAGTCGCAAGAAACAAAAACCTCCGGAGCAAGATCGAAGTTATGGCAAAGGATGCAGGCATACCTGTATTCGAGACTCCTGACGAGTACTGCATGGACAACGGCGCAATGATCGGGCAGGCAGGGCTTCTCACCATGGAGCATGTGGGCCCACAGAAAATGGAGGATACACGGATAGACCAGTTTTACAGGATAGATCAGGTGAGGGCCCCATGGGTCACTGAGGATGAGACAGTGTATGAGGACAGGGGTGCTGAATCCTCCGTGAAGGAAGTGGTCTTCCATGGATTCCATGCGATCAGGAAGGTGAGGATTGCAAAGAGCTACAGGAATCCTGAACTTGATGCGATGATTCGAAACACCAGAATGAAGAGGGAGATATCTCTTCTTGTGGCAATGAAGAGGGAGAACATCCCTGTACCTTCGGTTTTTTCGGTGGATACGGGAAACCTTGAATTCACCATGGAAAGGATCGGGGGAAAGCCTGTGAGCATCTCACCGGTGCAGGGAAAGGAGATGGCCCATGAACTGGGGATATGGATTGGAAAGATGCACGCTGCATCCATGTGCCATGGTGATCTCACAATGAATAACATCATACTTCGAAGAGGAAAGCCTGTTCTCATTGATCCAAGCATGGGCACACTCTCAGGACTTGTGCAGGATATGGCATACGATCTCAGGCTCCTGAAGGAGAGCGCAGAGGCATTCCTTGAAAACGGAAATGAGTTTTTCTCATATTTTATTGAATCATACAGGGAATGTTTTTCACATGGCACTGATGTGGTGAAGGAGATGGAAAAGGTAGAACAAAGGAGGAGATATGCATGAAACTGTTATTTGTAACGAGCAACAGCCACAAGTATGAGGAGATAAGGCATTACCTTGCAGGGGAGAAGATCGAATGCAAATGGAAGAAGATGAAGTATGAGGAGATACAGGCTGAGACCACGGATGAAGTCTCACTGGAAAGCCTGAAGATACTCACGAACGAGATCAGGGAACCATTCTTCCTTGAGGATACTGGATTGTATATAGATGCACTGAATGGTTTCCCGGGGCCATATTCATCCTATGTCTTCAAGACGGTGGGGAATGAGGGGATTCTGCACCTTCTTCATGGGAAGGAAAGGGAAGCGTCCTTCATCACTGTTGTAAGTTATTATGACGGAAAAGAATATTTCCAGTTCAGGGGGGAATGCAAAGGGGCCATATCTAAGAACATAAGGGGAAATACGGGGTTCGGGTATGATCCCATATTCATTCCTGAAGGATACGATTCGACCTATGCCGAGATGACCATTGGGGAGAAGAACAGGACTTCCCACAGGATCAGGGCAATGGAAAAATTTGTGGCACATTTAAAAATTGAATAATATAGCCATAACCTCGGAATTTTCATATTTTAAAAAGGCATCTTTACATTTTTCCACATCATAAAATTTTACCCATTCTACCTTTATCATCCCGTTAGATATGAACGAAATAGCATCCTCAAAATCATCTCTTAAATAACTGTCACTTCCAATCAGCTTAAACTCTTTCCTGACGAGGATATTAGAGTTAAATCTTATGTCTGATTCGGTCAATCCAACTGCGATTATATTACCTCTATTTCGGGTGTAACTGAAAGCTCCTGATATTCCATTTTCCGATCCCGAAACTTCGAAAACCACATTGTATTTTCCTTTAACACTGGCATGATCCAACACCTCTCCATTTCTCCCAAAAAGTTGATTAAACGTATATGTAACGATTCCATTCTCATTAAAAATGGGGAATCGGAATTCAACATCTTTATTTAGTCCGATAACTGTTATGGTTTTCGGGTTCATCAGTTTCTTCAAAACAAGTGATATAAATAATGAAATCTTACCTGCACCAAATATCAAGACATCCTGCCCAGGTTCAAGCCCATTTTCACTGGCAATTTTAACAGTGTGAACAGCAACTGCAAGAGGTTCAGTTAGTGCACCAAGGCTTAGTTCCACTGAACTATCCAATTTGGATATATTATTAAGCGGTACAGTGACAATTTCTTGTAACAAGCCATCTACATCGGAACCGAGTAACTTCCTGTTCAAACAAAGATTGGTCTTTCCCTCTTTGCACATTTCACATTTTCCACAGCTTATTATTGGATTTATGGTAACATGATCCCCTTTTTTAAGAGTAGGATCTGAATCATTAAAACTTCCACATATTTCAAGAATTGTACCGCTAGCTTCATGTCCTAAGACTTTTGGATTTTTCAATTTAGTGTGAAAACCCATCCCGTGAATTGTATGCACGTCACTTCCGCAAATCCCTGAGTAATTAATTTTCACTCTTGCAGAAGGAACTGAATGGTCTAAAACACTTTTATGATTAAAAGACTCGGAACAATCCAATTCAAACGATTTGTCTTTTTCCATAATTGTAATACGCCTCAAACGCTCGACCCACTCATTTATTTACAAATACTAATTAAACATTATCCCGTGTATGTTAAATTGTGTAAGACTTAACTGTTCTGATCGTCTTTGATCTGGAGAAATGGGCAGTTTACTACTTCAACTGAGAAAATGCCTGAACGAGATTCTACCCGGGACTACTTTCTCAGTATGTTCATCCGCAAGGATGTTCAATAGTCAAAAGGGAAACCGGAATAATTAAACCCTCTAACGAAATATGATTCAAGTGAAAAAAAGTGATACTTTGCTAAAAGGTTTCGAATTTTTTTCCAGTGTAATAACTCTGCCATTCTGGATAACTGTTAAAGTTGAAAGAAGTAATATTTTTCCATTTCTGCTAAATGAAAATGAGTTAGTTTTGCAGCCAACAAATCTTTCATTCAGTATACGTAAAGACCTCCAAAAAGTAATTGACAATGCTAATAAGTTTACCTCCAGTGATATTTTGAACTTGGAAATTCTAAAAAACCTAGGTTCTGATATGTTGTTCAGGGTATGTGCCAATCCCGGGGAGAGAAATTCAAAAATTGATGAACAAATATTTGAATCTCTTGTCAGCACTACTATTGGGGCTTATCCAAGTGATTTTAGAGCATCTTTTATAAAAATACAACTTCCCCATATTGTCATAGAAATGCGTAATAATAGCCAAAATCATTTTTCTATAATTCCTTTTTTAATCAGAAGAGGGGGATTTGAAAGTAGCCATTTTTTTAAGGGAAAGAGAAACAGGAAGATTAACAGTTATTTATTTTTTGTAGAGTTAATTCTGATTGGGAAAGGGAATGAGATTGAAAGTTTTATAGAGGGACTGATTTCTAGGGATGGAGATAAGAAATATTATAGTTTTAAAAAGCAGTCCTCTTTCTATTTTAACGAAACTTTTACTAATGGAAGCGCAAATGAACTGATACAGAAATTAGTGAATTCCATAATGTCTAGAATTAACAAAGAAGAAAATATTACTGCTGGGGAAGTAAATGAAATACTATTGCACAAGAGAATTATTGGAAATCTAAAAATCAGAGAGCAGGATAGTAAGTTGCCAGAAAGTAACAGGAATGATTTAGATCTGTTCTTTGACTCAAGGGAATTTGTGCAAATACCAAATGGACTATGGCTCTTAGCAGACAAATACAATAGGGAATTTGATTTAGTTATAGAAAGAACTACGGGGAAATCTGCTAATCATTTGGTGGAGTTGACAATTTTAAATAGTTCACTTACTGGAAATTTGTCAACAACTTTGGCTGTAAGCCATAGATACTTAAAAACAATAGAGAAATTTGACATAAAAGGGGCGAAATGGGATCAAATTGTTTATCTAAGGCAATCTCTTGATTCATTCGATCAGGTTTTTAACGTCAGTCAAACAAACCCTACCTTTTTTCAATTGTATAGAATATTGATGAATCAACTGGGCCTTGATAATTTAGAGCGTGAAGTTAAAGACAAATTTAAAGACATAGATTCTCACGTCCAGTCAAAAGGACAATGGTTGATCAACAGAAATCTATACTTACTGACCACTGGATTGATGTCTTTGGGACTTATACAAATATTATTGGTTACCTTTGAAATTTATTTTCATGGTAATTACTTATTGAATTTTTTTTCCATTGCTTTGGGGGGGATTGCAACTATAATCTTTTTTCTCGTAATTTATTACATCATTTTCACACAGAGTAACTCCTGAAAAACCGCTTATAATCCTTGTAGAGTTCAAAAATATTGGTGGAACTTCCGTTACAATAAACAAGAAAAAAATTCAAACGCTTTAAGATTTGCATCCATCGGGTTATTTATTGGCATGGATATCTTTCCAAAGCAAAGCTGCGGGTTCACTCAGTGATGTTATATCACATGAATTTCTGATTATAGTTTTCTATATTCGTTTTTCCTAAGATCATAATTACCATCCAAAGCCGCAATTATTCTCAAGAAAGGTGAGCAGCTCTTTTTCCCCTGAAAAATTTTAAGATGTCCCGGTTTTTTTCAATCACGATCTCTATACACAACTTTCTTAATCTGCTAAATTTCGATTTATAACCGTCCACTGATTTTCAACTGCCATCTCTATCTACTGTGAACTTTACGGAACCCCGCTCACAATGTTAAAATATTAAATAAATATAATCTCACAATGCAGAAAATATTCAGGTCTTTAATGTTCTACTTCTACTTCATTGTAACCATAGTGTCCTTTGGAATATTCGTGATCTCGTCCAATGATCTGGTTTTCCACAACACTGACTTTTCAACCCTTGCAACTTTTGGTTCAGCCGGGAACTGGAATTACTGGATTCTCATATTATCATTCCTCCTGTTCCTCTTCTTCCTCTATTACACATATGCATGGATCAAGGATGACATATTCTTCAACAAGAATCTGAATTCCGACAGCAAGGCCGGTTTCCTGAAGAACATGAGGAAACTGGAAAAAATAGCCATGAAACATGGCGGATTTTACACTGAGAGGCTAAAGGAGAAAAAGGCCTCCTGGAAAATCAAATGATGAGTGTTTTTACAAATTCAGGAAGGCTGAAGCAGCTGGAGGATATCTCTTTATTGAAATATTTCCCTGCGGGCAGTTCCCTGTATATTTTTCCAATATCATGATCAGAAGCCATGGTGAAGCTCCAGAACCCGCTTGGGTATGTGGGTATGAATGCGGTATAGCTCTTCACGTTGGCGAAATGCGGTTTCATTCCCTTCTGCGCAAGCCCTATGGCTGTGGGCTGGTAGAATGGAGATCCTGACTGTGTGACCACAATTCCTCCCTTGTTCAGTATTCTCCTGATGTCCCTGTAGAATGATTCATTGAACAGTCCCTCTGCGGGCCCAACCGGATCTGTGGAATCCACGATTATGATATCGAATTTTTCATCTGTGGTCTTTGCATACTTTATGCCATCGCCCACAATGAGCTCAACATTTTCAAGCGTGAATGATCTTGCAAGATCAGGGAAGTGCTTCCTGCAGACCTCTATGACCTGCCCGTCAATCTCGACGTTGACTATCTTCTTCAGCCCAAGCTTTGCAAGCTCGCCTGCTGCGCCACCGTCTCCACCGCCTATGATCAGGGCCTTCTCTGGCTTCTTCTCGGAATACACGAAGGGCATCATGGTTATCATTTCATGATAGACGAACTCATCCCTTTCTGTCAACTGCACGGTTCCATCTATGGAAAGCATTTTCCCAAAATCGTAGGTATCGAAAACATCAATCCTCTGGAAGTCTGTCCTGACGGAGAGAAGCTGATCTCTCACCCTGAAGGATAGCTGGAGATTGTCTGAGTATCTCTCGGAGAACCAATTCTCAATCAGTTTCATGAAAACCCATATGCATATGCATTTATCTTTTTTTTCATGGATTCAATATGATACTGTGTTCAACATATGAAAATATGTCCCATCCTGAAATAATGCAATATCGTAGTATATATTAGAAAAACTGCAAACAAAAACAGTTATTATGGATTTTACTATGCAGGATCAATGAGCGAATTTGATGTTATAGTGGTAGGAGCTGGCCCTGCCGGGGCATCAGCTGCCATAAAGCTCGCATCTGCAAAAGCAAATGTATTGCTTGTTGACAGGGCTGATCCGCCAGGAAGCAAGAACGTTTCCGGAGGAGTTTTATGGGGAGACTCCCTTTCACAGGTTGCGCCTGATTGGGAAAAGGGGCCCGTGGAAAGGTATGTTGAGGCAAAAGGCGTTTCATTTCTCACAAAAGATTCAAGGATATCCATAGATTTCAGGTCAAAGAAATTTGGTGAATACAAGAGCGGATACACAGTTCTGAGAACCAAGTTTGATGCATGGCTTGCGAAGAAGGCTAAGGATTCAGGGGCCATGGTTGTTTCAGGCGTCACAATTGACAAGCTTTCCATGAAGGACGGTAAGGCCATCGGAGTGGAACAGGCTGGAGAAACAATCACTGCAGATGCGGTCATCATTGCGGAAGGTGCAAATTCAAGGGTTGCAATAAATTCCGGAATTAAGAAAAAACCATCGGACAGGCATATCGCACTGGGCATCAAGGAGATCATCAAGCTTCCGGAGAAGACCATAACTGAGAGGTTCGGGCTCTCATCTGCAAAGATGGGATTTGCATCCGAATACGTTCTCGGTTTCCTCGATGGAGGAGTCAAGGCAGGAGGCTTCCTCTACACAAACAAGGAATCCGTATCCATTGGCGCGGTCATATCCATGGGAGACCTGAGGAATAACAACCAGACATATTCATTCAATATAATCGAGCAGTTCAAGGAGCATCCCTTCATAGCACCTCTTCTGGAAGGGGGAAGGGTAGAGGAATACAGTGCGCATCTTGTGCCTGAAGGCGGCCTCGCTGTGAATTCAATCCATGGAAACGGATACATGATCGCAGGAGATGCAGCAGGTTTCACATTCAGCAATGGGCTTGTGCTCCAGGGCATGAATTATGCCATAGTCTCAGGAATAGTTGCTGCCGATTCATTCCTCCAGAAAAAGGAGAAGGGAATAGGGGCAGGAGCTAATTTCTCAAATTACACCGACAACCTGTCAAAAACCTTTGTGTTGAAGGACATGAAGAATTTCAGGGGAGTGGATGCAGTCACATGGAGCAATTCCATACACCAGACGATCCCCGCCATTGCAGAAGAGGCAATGCTGAACATGTTTTCGGAATCTGGTGAACCCAAGGAACATCTGGCTAAGATACTGTTCAAATCCCTGAAAGAGAGGAAGGAGAGCAAGAAGGATCTTGCCATGGATCTTTACAGAATGATGAGGAGGATGTAAGAAATGAAAATTGAAGATAGATTATCCCTGTTGAATTATAAGATAGACAAGTCCTATGAGCACATTACGGTGAATCCATCCATATGCGAGACATGCCCGGATCACTTCTGCACATTTGCATGCCCTGCAAAATGCTACTCGCTCATAGACAGCAAACTTAATTTCAAGTATGAGGACTGTGTGGAATGCGGAACATGCGACACAGCATGCTCACATGGAAGCGTTGCGTGGACAAACACCAAAGGCGGACATGGCGTGAAATACAAGTTCGGGTGATCTCATGACACTGGAAATTGTTGTAATGATAAAGCAGGTTCCTGACAGCCAGGAAGTTGTCATTGATCCCGTCACATTCACTCTGAACAGATCTGCTGCAAGAAATGTCATAAATCCTGCAGACGAGAATGCAATCGAGGCAGCGCTCAGGATAAAGGACAGGGAAAAGGATGTGCACATAACGGTCATAACCATGGGCCCCCCTTTTGCAGAGTCTGCACTTCTTGACGCAATGGCAAGGGGAGTGGATGATGCAATACTGGTGAGCGACAGGGCCTTTGCCGGTGCAGATACTTATCCGACCGGACTGACGCTTGCTGCAACCATAACGAAGATGGGAAAATTCGACATCATTTTTGCCGGAGAGGAATCAACGGATTCATCAACAGGGCATGTCGGGCCCGGAGTTGCAGAATTCCTTGGCATCGAACAGGCATCCTACACATCAAACACATGGATAGAGGATGGGTTTGTGTATGCGGAGAGGGAACTGGAGGACGGAATTGAAACAGTCAGGATGAAACCTCCATGCCTCATAACTGTGCTCACAAATTCAAACATACCGAGAAACCCCACACTGAGGATGAAGATCGATTCATTCAGGAAGGGAATAAAGACATGGTCACTTGCAGATATAGAACTCAAGCCGGAATGGGTTGGGCTGAAAGGTTCACCCACAGTGGTCAAATCCATGAGGACGATCAACGAGAAGAAGAGAGAGGGGAAGAAATTCAAGGCAGGAGAGATGGACAAGTTCGTGGAAGAACTTGTAAGCAAGGGGATACTTAAACTGTGAGGTGTGACTGATGGTAGGACTTGTAAATGCTGAACCGCCGGAGAATCCCGGCGAATACAAAAACGTGCTCATATTTCTTGAAACAAGGCAGGGAAAACTTGCAAAGCCCGGACTGGAAATGATTTCAGTCGGATCTGCAATTGCGCACAAGGTAAATGAAGAACTCATCGGAATAGTGATGGGAAACAAGATAGAGAACCTGGTACAGGAAGCAGGGGAACATGGATGCGACAGGGTCATAGGTCTGAAGTCCAAAGATCTGGAAGATTTCAGGACAATACCCTATTCCGTGAACCTGAGCGAACTCATAGCGGAATTCAAGCCGAACATCCTTCTGATACCTGCCACAAGGAACGGAAGGGATCTTGCATCAAGGATAGCCGTGAGATCCAAGACTGGTGTCACTGCTGACTGCACGGAACTCGATATCGATCCTGCAGAGAGAATACTCCAGGCAAGGAGGCCAACCTATGGGGAAAGCACACTTGCAGAGATTCTGTGTAAGAGGCACAGGCCACAGATGGCCACAGCAAGGCCCGGAATATTCAGCGTTCCCGAGAGGGATCCCAGGAGAAAATTTGTCTCCGAAATAAGGAAAACAACAATAAAGAAGGAGTTCCTGAAGAAGGAGATAGTGGGTTTCAAGCCAAGGAGCACACTTGATCTCACGTCTGCAAAGATCATCGTGAGCGGCGGGCTCGGACTCGGAAAGCCGAACGGCTTCAAGCTCCTTGAGGAACTCGCAGGGGAGATCGGAGCATCCATTGGCGCATCAAGGCCCACAGTGGATATGGGATGGATAGAGAGGGATCATCAGGTGGGCCAGACAGGCCAATCTGTGAGGCCGGACATATACATAGCATGCGGAATATCAGGAAAGGCACAGCACATAATGGGCATGAGGCTGAGCAAGAACATAGTATCCATCAACACGGATGCTGGTGCGGAGCTGAACTCCATATCCGATTATATAATAAATGAGGATCTTTACAAGGTCATCCCCGAACTTGTTCAGGCAATAAAAAGAAGGAAATCCGGGGAGAATAAACCAGCAGAGACTCCGGCCTAAAGGCAGAGTCCCTGTTCTATCCTTCTCTCCCTTATTTCTTCAAGAAGTTTTTCCACCAGTTCTTTTTCTGTGAATGTTTTCTGTCTGTTTGTCCTGTCCCTGACAGTTGCAAGCTTCTCCTGAACCTCATTGTCCCCTATGACGAGGATGTACGCGGGCCTGTATCTCAGGGAGAGTTTGATCTTCTTCGCCACGGTCTCCGCACTGCTGTCAAGTGTTGCCCTTATGCCATGCATCTTC
>JAKAPZ010000004.1 GCA_021822985.1 Thermoplasmata archaeon
CCTGATGAACCTGTTCATAAGATCATTGTTTTCGCTTACAAGCTGGGAAAGTGTCTCATAAAATATGCTTGACTCTGAAACGTTATTTGTATCCATATATTCCATTATGGCATCAAGTGCCTCGTTCTGATCCACATCACCTGTCACTGCAAGATCAAAGTATGCCTCTGCAAGGGAATTGAAGTAGATCGATATTCTGTCGTTACCTGCTTTTTCATGGAATTTCAGGCTTTTCAGGGAGTCGTTTATATGCCTTCCCTTGCTTGAAAGGGCCCCTGCAATGCCCCACAGAAGCTTGTCTGTAGAATTGGATAATGGAATGGATGGTGAGGATACGGCATCATCAATGTCGATGATATTTTCCATGCCTTCCAGATTCTTCATATTTTCCGGGAAAGTCACGGATATGAATGTGTCAGAGTGGTTTCCCTCCAAACAAGTTGAGTATGAGAACCATATGCCATCAGGGAAGAAATGCTCCATACCCCAGAGTGAAGAGAGCCTGTCTTCAATGGATTCCGCTTTAAACAGGATTCTCCTGCTGTTTTTTATTGTGTTAAGCAGTTCATATATGATATTTCTCTTATTCAGGTTTGTTTGCGGAACATTACTATCAGGATCAATTTCAGGAGATGCCTCGGGGAGAGGTATGAAACCCCCTCCTGAATTGAATCTCTGAAGATCAGTGATAGAATTGATTCCCTTAAGGTGGAGTTCGTCAACTTTCCTGAAATTTTTTCCCGTCCTGATGAAATCGCCCGGGTTCATGATGATGAAATGGCTGTACATTGCCCCATTTCTTCCATATGCATCCTTTCCGATGTTCTTTGAATAGTTGAATGCGAGTTTTCCTGATGGAAGCTCAAAGAACCTGTTGCATTCCTTAAATGTTGCCATGTTGTAAGGGTTCACCGTGCTGTGGGAATCGATAAATGCAAGATCACTGCCTGATATGCCCTCACTGTGCGTGACCATCTGATAGCCCTTCTTCATGCCCCTCTCAATCCAGCCATATATGATCTGGCTTGCTTTCACTGTTTCACTCATAATCCATTCACCTCAGCTATCCACTGCACGAGGGAAGTGAAATCCTTGTTGAATGTCGGATCAAACACTATATCCTTCCTGCCCCCTTCCAGTATATCAAGCTTAGGAACTATGTCTCCGTCAGGTGAACGTTCTGTTTTCACGCAGATCTTGAATGCTGTGAGATTTCTTGACAGCTTCCTTGATTTCTTTGCAGTATCCCTCATATATTCAAGAAGCTGTGCTGCAGACTTGTCCGCAACTGCATCCGGGAGCATGTCAGCCTTGGAAAATATGAATGCGATCTCAACATTCTTCTTTCCATATCTTGCCGAGAAAAGTGCCTGAAGAACCCTGCTGTATGTCACGTCAAGATTTCCCCAGTTGGAATACTCAGAGCAGTCAACCATTATGACATATGCCCTTGCAAGGAGCATGTACTCAAATTTTGTGCCCCTGAATCTTGCCCTGATCTCCTTGGAAGTCCCCTTAAAATCGTCAAAATGTTCCCCCGCAATGTCATTTATCCTGAAATGGGCCCCTTTTTTGCCTAGCAGTCCATTCTTTATAAAGTGGAATACCACTTCTCCCACTGTATCTTTCTGCGTCAGGTCAGGAAACCTGTGCTCGAGAAGTATCTTTCCAATATATTCTTCCAGAAGTTCCATGCCGGGATCCACTGAACTTTCCATCTTCGTGACTTTCTCTATATCAGGCATGAACTTGTACAGATACGAAAGGAATGTAGTTTTTCCTGAACTGGGCGGGCCGGACATCACAATCGTGTTTTCGTAATCGGCTATTCTGATCCTTTCGGGATGTGCGCCCGAAACAGACTGAGAACCTGATGGATTGCCAGATGACTGGACTTTCTGCGCCGCATTTGCATCGGGTTTCTGTTCCATCTTTTTACCGCTCTTCATCTGAATGTATCTTGATTGCCTGAGGCCAATCCTGGAAGCGAATGAAAATATCATGATTTCGAACATCATCAGGAACACTGCACTTGTGAAGTTCGAACTGGATACCAGAATGGTGATTGAAAAAATCATGAGAAATGGAATCCCCACCTCTTTCCTTGAACTCGAAGCTATGGCGCAGAATGCTGCTGTGAGGAACATAAGTGCCCACAACTGTATGAATATGCTTAACACTCCAGCCATGGTGAAAAATATGAAATTCCAGTATGCGATCAGAATTGAAAACGGATTAGATGTGGCATTCCCTATTGGTGATCGTATAAAATCAGTCATAAAAAATATGAAGGAAGAGAACATCAGCCCAATTCCAGTGAAAAAGGCCATGACAGAGTATTTCCCGGAAGTCCCGAATCCATCTGCAAACTTCATGGTTTGCCTCTTGATTCTGCTTGAAGCTGATTCCGAGGAGAACATGAAGAACCAGCCTATAAACGGAATCAATGAAAGGAACAGGTACAGCCCAAGTCCGCTGATGCCCCTCAAAAGTTTTCTGTGCTCAGGGAAAGCAGCAATATCCGATGTTTTTTTCACCATGGAAATTCTTTCAAAGGATAATATGTACCATATTGTGATCACAAGAAACATGAGAAGAGAAAAGAAGAAAAGCACATTCGGGGAATTTGATGTTGCCATTAAGGGGGCCATGCTGCTCATATGGTATCTGCCTCCGCTTCCTGCCTGAAGACCTCATCTCCCTGCACGGTGTCAAGCTTCCCGAAACCTTCCTTCTCCATCTTTTTCCATATCATAGATATTTCAGTGTCATCAATACCTGTCTGCTTCATAATAGTCCTCTTCCTCACAATGCCTGCTGTTCTCGATTCCTCTTCTGTAGCCTCTATTATCTTTCTGTAGTGTTCATCCTCGACACTTTCCTTTCCGCAGATCATCCTTGCTGCACGCGCAAGATGCATATCATTTCCATTGTATATAATGCTGCCATCTTTCATATCCATCAGCACTATCATTGAATTTCCTGAAGATAGCGCAATTCCCTTTGGATTTTCCACAGCCTTCACCACTTCCTCAGAGAAGCCTATTGGAGATGCGGCCACACACATCATGAATGATTCCTCTCCTGAGGAATTGTGCAGCATTGTCCCATAAATTTCAGCCAGATCCGTCATGTCAAAGGGCCTCGCATCTATTCCGGGCTCTTCTTTCAGCTTGCTGTCATGTGCATGATACATCAGAAATATTTCCATGCTCATATCATGCTTCAGGAAACTCTGCTCCCTTATCTTAAAGTTCAGGGATGTGGATATATTTTCATTCGATGATGAAAGCGTATTCCTGATGCTGTCAGTGATTTCCCTGATGTCCCTGTTCTTCATGTGGATATTGCGCCCATATGAAGGTATGAAAAGGGATGTGTTTCCCATCTTCTTCAGTGCATCAGACAAATTCTGGAAAAATTGTGTCCTTCTTATAATTGCGGTGTCCAGATTGCATATCTCACCTGTGCTCCCTGTTTCCCCATTTTTTGCACCTACAAGGTTGATTGCCTCAATGATGGCCATTGGGCGCTTAATCTTCTCTGCAATGAACTTGTCTGCACGTGAAATGAGTCCGTCAATTCTTGATATCTCCATGTCCATAAGGGATTTGTTCCTTTTCAGTTCCGGATCCCTGAAAAGCTGAAGCCTCTCCTCCCTGAGCTGATCCAGAACCGATTCCATCTCGTTCCCCATTCTTGAAAGGGAATTCAGGCAACCCGCAATGTCCTTCCTGCCCAGTTCATCCACATTTCTCTCCATTGCAAGGTTTGCGATCTCCATGGAAGATTCCATGACTTCACTCATCTCTTTGCTGTTGATCTTTTCTGCGAGGGCCCTTTCTGCTTCCCTCCTCTTGGATTCCATCCTCACTATGCCCTTCATGGAATTTTCATAGTTGAGGAAAAGTTTCCTTACCTGCCCAGGTTCCTTCTGCAGGTATTTGACAACTCCTTCATTGATCTTCTGGAGCCTTAATTTGTACCTTTCATCCATGGCAGCATGCAGGGAACTCCTTATGCCTGAATCTGAATGTTCCTCCATAGAACCCATCAGATCTTCAGTGTTCTCCTGGCACCATTCCTTTATGAGCGGATAAATCCTGTCATCCTCATTCATGAGTATGCTGCATATGTCATCACTGTTCAGCTGATCGAGCCTTGTGAATTTTTCAAGGTTCTCTATTGCTTCATATTCCTTCTGGTTGAACATGCCGGTGATCCTCCTGGTTTCAGGATCCTTACTGTTTTCCCCAACGCTTTTCATTATGGAAAGCGCTATCTTTCCGATGGAAAGCTGAAAGTTTGAGAGTGCACTCTGGAATGCCTGGTTTCCGAGATTCTGCTGGCAACCGTTCCTCATAAGCCCGTTAAGCGATTCCAGTTCTCTCAGAAGAGCCTTCCTTGATGTGATCTCCATGCCTGATAACTCATTCAAATCCCTGGAAGACTCTTCATAGGATCTGCGCAACAATGAAATGCAATCTCCATTCATTCCTGACATGCAATCAGTGAAAACAAACATATATATGTTTTCAATGATTATATTGGGGTGCCGGTATTGAAATATTTTTTGCTGATTCCGGAATATAATGACAGTGAAGGGTGTTGCATCCATGAATGATAAGGGGCAGGATTACGGAAGGATACGGGAACTCCTGAGGCAGGGCATAGAGTTTCAGGCATCGGGAAAGAAAGAGGAGGCCTCTGCACTGTATGAGGAGGCACTCCGGATTCTTGGCACATATTATGCCAGTGCAGATGTTTTCAGGAAGGAAAGAATAAAAAGGCAGATGTCAGGGCTCCAGAAGGCCATAGATGGAATGAAGATCAGTGAAAAAGGCAAAACTTCATCCTGGAAGGAGGGGGAGGATATCATAAAGGAACTTGGCCTCACCATCACGCACGGGGAAGGGCCCACAATGAGCCAGGTCGCAGGCATGGACGCCCTCAAAAATGAGCTGTTCCTGAAGATCATATATCCGATGAAGTTTCCTGAACTTGCAGAGGATTTCAATGTTTCACCCGGAGGCGGGTTCATTCTCTACGGGCCCCCGGGAAACGGGAAAACGTTCATAGTGAGGGCCCTTGCAAGAGAAATAGAGATGAATTTCATATATGTCAATCCGGCAACACTCATGAGCCAGTGGTTCGGGAATTTTGAGAAGAATATCTCGCTTCTCTTCAAAGCCGCAAAACTCCTTTCTCCAAGCATACTCTTCTTTGATGAGCTGGACAGCCTCTTCCCCTCAAGGGACAGATCACAGAGCGATGCATCAAGGAGGGGCGTTTCACAGTTCCTCAACGAGATTGGAGGATTCACATCAGGACAGGGGAAACCGGTCATACTGCTTGGCGCAACAAATGTTCCATGGCAGCTTGACGAAGCAGTCACGAGGCCGGGAAGGTTTGACAGGCTCATCTATGTTCCACCGCCTGACAGGACTTCAAGGGAGAGCATCGTGAAAAACTTCATGTCCGCAGTCAGCAGGAAGGGAGATATTGACTACAGTTCCATTGGAGAAAAAACAGTGGGATACAGTTCCGCAGATGTGGAATATTTGTGCAGGCATGCATGCCAGAACGTATTCCAGAGGGCAATAGACAGGTCGGACAATGATATTGTGGCAACCGATGATATAATGAAAGCGATGACAGTGATCAGGCCATCCATCAGTGCTGAAACCGTCAAGAAATACGAGAAATACAGGGATATGAAATCGGGCACATCAGTCTAGCCTGTCGTAGAACCAGTAAGCATCCCATGGTGCTATGATCAGTGCGTCCCCTTCCCCTGCAGCGCCGTCAGTAAGTTTTCCGTAAACGCACATTCTCCGCTCCTCGAAAAGGAACTCATATTCCTTTCTCATGGCTGCGGAGTAGAAGAGGAAGAAAGCCCTGTAAAGGGAATACGTTATTTCTGAATTTAGGGAATCCATGTCCCTGCTGTTTGCCTCCACATATTTGGATACTGTCTCGAGCCCAAGATCAAGAACCTTCTTCTTGATCTGCATCTCGCTGCTGATCTCTGCCTGTATGGTGGATGGGGATGTACATTCAACGCTCAGTATGGGTATCATTGGATTCTCATCGCTCACTGCATTGATGATCTTTTCCGTGTTCTGCCCCATGGCTACAAAAACTCTTTTCGGATCTATGCCTTTCACATACTTCATGAGTTTCTTCAGATCCCCACTCTCTGAATTTTCTCCCATGTTTCCGTATGCTATAACAGTACAACCCATCAAGATCACCTAATAGAGCCTTATTGTTTCAAGATTTTTCAGCGCATGGGCCTCTATGCCGAATTTCTGCCTGAGCTGTTTTGCGAAATCCTGTGCAGATTCGCTCTCCCCATGATTCACGATTACCCTGTTCGGCTTGGGTGCCATTGTGCTTATGTAGCCCATGAGCTGTTTCTTGTCCGAATGGCCCGAGAAACCTTCCGCTGTCTCCACATTCATGCTTATCTCGTATTTTGTCTGCTTTCCGCCATCGCTCAGGGTTATTTCTCCCGAGCCCCTCTGGATCTTCCTTCCAAGCGTTCCCTCGGCCTGATATCCCACAAAGACCAGGGAATGCTTTGGAGAGAGAACCCATGACCTGAAGTATTCCATCACGGGGCCCCCGTTCATCATTCCTGATGTTGCGAGTACGACCTTGCTCTCGGTAGAATCACAGATGTCCAGCCTCTGTTCCCTTGTTTCAACCTTCCTGAATATCTTGTGCATGAACGGGTTTTCCCTCTTCTCCATTATGCGTTCCCTGAGTGTCCTGTTGAGGTATTCCGGATAAGCTGCATGTATTGCAGTGGCCTCCATTATCATTCCGTCAAGGTATACGGGCATCTCTTCTATCTGGCCTGTGCTTACAGCCTCTTCCAGAACCATCATGACCTCCTGGCTTCTTCCAACTGCAAACACTGGTATCAGGACTGAACCGCCCTTCTCGAAGGTTCTCCTGATTATGGATACCAGAATTTCAGAGGCATCCTTCCTTGCCTTGTGATAGTCATTTCTTCCTGCATAGGTGCTTTCTGTCATGAATGTTTCAACCCTTGGGAACTTGTTGTTCGCCATGTTGAAAAGCCATGTTTTTTCAAATTTCACGTCACCGCTCAGCACCACGTTGTAAAGTCCCTCACCGATGTGAAGGTGCACGGATGACGAACCCAGAATGTGGCCCGCGTTGTAGAATGTCAGCCTGACATCAGGCGTTATGTCTGTTGTCTCATTGTATTTTAGCACAACAGTTCTCTTCAGCTCTTCCCTTATGTGCTTTGAATCATATGGTGATTTGTGCCCTTCCGCATGGGCCACCTTGATGAAATCGTTCTGGAGCATTATGGACAGATCCCTGGTGGGCTGTGTCATGTAGATGGGCCCCTCGTATCCGTACTTGTAGAGCATGGGGACCATTCCCGAATGATCGAGATGTGCATGTGTCAGAACTATGGCATCCAGTGAAGAGAATGGCTGAATCTCAGGCAGGTACAGATAGGGTGAGCCTTCCCATGGCTTGTCCCCTGCAGTGTTCGTGTTCATCATTCCACAGTCAATCAGTATCCTGGAATTGTTTGTGGAAACGAGTGTAGCACTTCTGCCCACCTCCCTGTGCCCTCCAAGGGCAGTAAGCCGCACCCATGGATCTCCGGGCATTGTGGGAGTGTTAAGCTTTATGCCGAGGCTGTTCAGGAATTTCTTCCTCTCCTCCTTCTCGTCCCTTAGGAATTCCCTGACCTCCTTAACTGTCCTTGAATGCATGGGAGGGGCCCTGACTATTCTCGGGGACCATCCCGTTTCACTCTTGAGTGATCGGATGTAGCCTGAATCCTTATGGGAAACCACTGATGGCTCTTCAAGCTCAATGACAACTTCCCCTGTGTCATGCTCAAAATATACATCCTTCAACTGGGCATCCTCAGGGATGATGGCCTCTATCTTCTTCCTTGCTGTGCCTTCATCTCCCATTATGGACTGATCCGGCCTTATGGCAATTCTTCTTCTGATCTCCTGTGCAACCTTCCTGGCAATGTCGTCACGTTGGGAAAATAATTCCTCATTCTTTGTATATACGATGATGTTTGGACCCTCGTATACTATGTCCGTTATTCCGTTGTCTGGAAACAGCCTGTTAAATATAGATCTGACTTCCTCTACATAATCCTTGTAAACCATGCAATTTACACCCAAAAAAATTATTTGTTATAATAGTGTAATTAAAGATTCAATTTTAATTTTTTTATTTTGTCAAGCACTTCAGATTCCTGAAGCATCCTGAAACCCTGTTCTTTGGTTATCACTGCGACATCAATCATTCCGCCAGATGCTGAATCTCTTGACTTTGCAGCAGTTACACCTCTGATGACCAGATCTATTCCTTCCTCAACGCTCATATCCTTCCTGTACATTGATTCAAGAACTCCGTAGACGAATGGTGAACCGGATCCTGTGCTCACGTATGTGTCCTCAACTGAGCCGCCTGCTGCATCAACTGAAAAGACGTGAGGCTTTGTGTCCATACCTGCAACAAGTATCTGCACCATGTACGGGTAGTATTTTGTCTGGTTAAGTATGTTTGAAAGAAGCGTTGCTGCTGCAGATATTGGCATGTTTATCTTTCTCTGAAGCCTGTAGAGTTCCAGTTCTGCCTTCATATATCTGACCAGTACCTGTGCGTCTCCAACGAGACCAGCAATGGTCATTCCAGTGTAAGTATCGATCTGGAAAAGCTTCTGCCCATCCTTATGAGCTATGAAATGATCCATGGTAACTCTTCTTTCCGTTGCCATTACCACGGCATCCTTCAGGGTTATTGCAACAGTGGTAGTACCTGTCTTCTTTACGGTCTCCATTAATTTCACTCCAGTTGACACAATCATCATTCAATATTAAATACTTTTTAATTTTTGAGCAGTGTTCGATTGAATCTGCACGTGCATTTGCAAAAAACATGTGAGATTCTGCCACATTTTGCATTTAATGCATGCATGAAGAGAAATGTTCTGCAGAGATGCATGAACCTGTAAAAATACATATTAAGCGATGTTTCCTGAAGGAATTGTTTCATTTATGACCCGGCGGGGCAAAGAACACGGAATACGTATTTAACGAAATTTCATACTTGAATAGATTATTAATACAGTTTTAGCATATTGAATTATGGTCCTCACGGCAGAAGATATAATGAAACCGCTTCCTGCTTTCATTTCAGGAGATACCACTGTGGAGAACGCAACTAAGATGATGGCAGAGGGAAAACGCGGATACATACTTGTTAGTGAAAACGGGACTCTTAAGGGGATTGTCACAGAGTGGGATTTCATACAGAAGGTTCTCGCCAAAAATGTGAATCCAAAAGAAATGAAGGTGTCTGAAATAATGTCCACCGATATTATCAGCGTCACTCCCGAAACCCCAACCAGAAAACTCACATTCATTATGACCCAGAAGGGAGTCAGGAGAATGCTCGTCGGAACTGGCGGAAGGTACGTTGGCATAATAACCTCAAGGGACATAATCAGCATATTCAACGACTATGCAGAGGTTGTGGAAAACATAGCTGCAAAATACGGCATCATCTGATTTTTCTTTTTCAATTCGGAAGGGGCCCCTCAAAGGTGAAGTTTGATAGTAATGACTATGATTTCCGAATCGGGTCTGTTTTCACCTGTCATAGATTTTAAAATAAATTCTCCCCTTTGCGGAATTATGACTCACGGGTTTAGCAGGAACTGATTCATCAGATCGGACACTTTCTTTGGATGAGATCTGAATGGGACATGTTCTCCCCCTTTTATGAGCTCAAACCTGCAGTCTTTTATTCTTTTCGAAAATTCCTTCCCGAATTCCGGATCAAGGATATAATCCTCCTCGCCCCACAATATGAACACAGGAAAATCTATCCTGTCTATGGCATCCTGGCTGATCTGGAAATCCTCCGGTTTTGATGACTGCACCATTTCATAAAGAATCTTTGAATAATTTTCGTTTTCCCTCGTAAATTCTGTAAACAGGTTTCCCAAACCTTCAGCAAATCTCCCATCGGAAATAGGAACCACGCCTGCAGGATCAATCAATATGGCTTTTTCAGGCTTTCTGTACAATGAGAGTTCCATTGAAATCCACCCGCCCATTGAACTCCCGGCCAAAAAGTATTCATGGATTCCGAGATGATCCATCAATTCCACTATTGCTTTGCACTGGAATTTGATCATATCACCTATGCCTCCCGGGGATGCATGCATATCTGGGATCGGAGACTCTCCGTGGCCAAAGAGATCTATGCAGATTATCTCAAAGGATGGATCGAGAATTTTCACAACCTCTTCCCATATTTCCGATGAAGCTGTAAATCCATGTATCAGGATCAGTTTTTTTGTTCCCGGCCTGTGCAGATAGGAGATCTTTCCTCCAGAACTTTGAAAGAATAGCCTGTTCATTTTTGGCAATTTTAAACCCCATAAATAAGGATTTTGCTTTCACTGTGCTTCACAGCTGAAACTCATGATTGTTACGGGTGGCACACATACTTTTATTGAATCCGGAAATCGGTGATTTCAGGGCATTGGTTGTCATTATGCATTGGTATATATAAAAAAACTCTCTTTAGCCTATATATTATATGTACGCAAATATTAAAAGAAGAGGAAACATAATGTTGCATGTTCAAAGAATTGGACGAAAGCAAAGTCAGGAGAATACACCTCAAAATAACGGCACTTTCCTCTGGCGGAAACTTTCTCGATGGGTACGATCTTGCAATTATCTCTGTGGCCATTCTTCTGCTTACGCCCGAATTTTCCCTTACTTCAGGTGAGCAGACACTTCTGCTTGGCTCAACCCTTATTGGAATGGTATTCGGGGGAATCATTGGAGGGCATCTTGCTGACAGGGGAGGAAGGAAACTTCTGTATATGTGGGACATGCTTTTCTTTATTGTCTTTACCATACTCACAGCCTTATCAACCTCACTCACGGAAATACTTGTTTTCAGGCTGCTTCTCGGTGTCGCCATAGGTGCGGACTATGCCATTAGCCCCACAATTATTTCAGAATATTCCCCCGCAAAACAGAGGGGAAAACTTCTCACCATAAATGGAGTTTCATGGTTTGTCGGTGCTGCCTTTTCATATCTTGCAGGCTATTTCCTTTCCCCGTTTGGTGATATAGGATGGAGGCTGATGTTTCTTGCAGGCATCATACCTGCAATCATAGTTCTTGCACTCCGTACTTCAATACCGGAATCACCTCGCTGGCTCATGAAACAGGGAAAAACGGAGGAGGCAATGAAGTCTCTGGAGACTGTTGTAGGCTCACAGGCGACCGTTGAAAAAATAAAGCATGAAAAGCCGCACATACGGGAACTCTTCAGGGGCAGATACCTGAGTGCCATACTTTTCGTATTCACATTCTGGTTCATTCTTGATGCAGTTACTTATGCACTGGCCCTTGAGGGGCCCTCAATCCTTCAGCTGAGCTTTGGCCTGAGTTCAGCACAGGCATCCGGAACCGCTTCAGTGATTGCCATGCTTGCTATTATTGGTGCAGTTATGACTTTCTTTGCCATCGATGTTGCGGGCAGGCGTAAAGTCACAATGTTCGGATTTATTGGAATGATAGTGACACTTTTGTTGGGGGCCTTTTCCCTGATCTATTTCAAGAGTCTCATTGCGATCATTCTCATCTTTGTGCTTTTCGAGATAAGCGAGGAGTTTGGCCCGGGAATCACAAGTTCAATCTATCCACAGGAACTCTTTCCCACCAGCATAAGGGCCACTGCTCAGGGGCTTGGAACAACAGTAAGCAGGATAGGTGCCCTGGTGGGAATATTCTCATTCTCTTTCCTGGCAGATGTTTATGGATATGGAGTCGGATTACTCTACCTTGCAGTTCTTTCCCTGATCGGAATATTAGCAACAATAGTCTACAAAGTTGAACCTATGGGTAAATCTCTGGAAGAAGTGTCGAATGACACTTCCTGATTTCATCTTCCCAGAAGTTTGAGGACAGTGTCAGGCCTGTCCGATGCTATTGCATCCACGCCAAGATCAATCAACTTTTTTATTTCATCAGCTGTGTTGGGAGTCCATACGCTGATCTTGATTCCTCCGGCGTGGCACTGATCAATGAAATCTCTGTCCAATCCTTCATAGTACATGGACAGGGTATCGGACTTGCAGGCTACAGCAATCGATACGGGATCCACAGGCAACCCTGCAAGAAGGGCCCCTGTTTCCAGATTGGGAATGAGTTTCTTCAAAGCCAGGATTGCCCTGTGATCAAAACAGATGATTATTATTCTCTTCAGAAGTTCTGGGTTTGACTGTAAAAGTTTTACAATTTCAACTACAGTTTCAGAGGCCTTGATCTCCACTACCAGGGTTATTTTCAGTTCGTCTATGACCTCCTGCAGTGTTGGAATGGTTTCTCCACCGTTCAGCCTTATGCCCTTGATCTCCTCAAGGGTCAAATCCGATATGTTTTTCTCAATTCCTGCCACCCTCTTGAGATCTGGATCATGCATGATCACAAGTTTGCCGTCCCTTGTCAGGTGCACATCGCACTCTATTGCGTCAACGCCGAGTTTCTCAGCATTCCTAAAAGCTGTGAGAGTATTCTCGAAAAAAAGTTCGGCCCCTCCGCGATGAGCTATTACAAAAATATCCTTCTTCCCTTCTGTCATTTTCACTCGAAGTTTAAGTGTTTCAGGATTTATAATTTTTCCCACTTTTTAATAATGGGATATTTCAGGAAAATAAGAAATTTAGAGTTGTTTTGAGTTAAATAACCATGTGATATCACATCAGGATGTGCCTGTAGAGTTCTATGAGATCCTGGACATCTCCCCTGCAGTATCTCAGGAAAGAATCTCTGGAATTTTTCCATGTCCACACTATGGCATCCCCCTTGGACATGCCGGGAATTTCAATTTCATCCTTGCTTCTAAGAAGATTTAGTCCGGAATACTCTGGAGCATTCACAACCTTCTTCAGGCTCCTGATCCTGTATTCCCCGCTTAGAGTTGCGCCATGCAGTGCACATACATACATCATATCCAGCATATATGATGTGCCAAAATAGTACTTCATGGGCCAGAACTTGTCACCAAAGGACATGTTCACAGTATTCATGCTTATGAGTGGAATATCATAGGAAGTGTGGTTGTATCCGATTATGACCTGTGGCTTGTATTCATCCATCATGACAGAGAGTTTTCCTATGAGGTCTATCTGATCATCATGATCATAATTTCCCGTGAAAATTTCCGTATAGCCATCTGTGGTGGCCATGGATATGGCAATTATCCTTTCATTCTGCAGAAAACCTCTGGTTATCCATGTCTCAAGATCCAGTGCCATAATTCTTGTGCATCCTGAAACCATGGATTTTATTCTCTGAAGTTCTGAACCATAGTTCATGATTACTAAATGTAATATGTTATATGAGAATATTCACCTATGAAAGTGTCAAGAAGAGAGTATAATGAAAGTGGGGTTGATCTTCACAAGCTTGCTTCCACTGTGGAGAGATTCTTCATCGAAGAGGGATTTGTTGTGAAAGTTGCAGAGAACCATGCCGTTGCAGTTATACAGGCAAGGAAAGGGGGAATCTTCAGGACACTTCTGGAAATGGACAGGGGCCTGACGGTCGTGATTGAAATCAAGAATAAATCAGTCCATATCAGCATGGGAGTTGCAAAGATCATGGAAAATATTGACTTGAATCAGGTTATCCATGCGCAAGATTCAATTTTTATAAAAATTCCGGAGGCCCTGTGGGCCTATGAGACGGAACATCACCTGTGGAACTACATGGAGATGTTCATGGAACTTGGATACTGAGAAAATTTACCATTTTTTCCCGGTTATTCTCTCATACATTTTTCTGTAAAGATCAGAAACCTGCAGAACCATTTTATCAGGAAGTGCAGTTATATCAGGCTCCTTGAGATTCTTCTCCCTTGCAGAATAAAGTTGATCATGATATCCGATTTCCCTGTAATACTGCCTGACCATTTCCTTGGAGAGTTCCACTATATTTCCGTTTCTGTATTCTGATTCCTCCCAGAACCTGTCCTCGTCAGCGGTTCCAAAAGTGTCCACCACGCATATTTCCCTCTCAAGTCCCATGGCAAGCTCCTTTTTGCCATCTGCATGAATCAGCCCCCTCTTCCCGACTTCGGACTGAATTCTCCTGTCAATGCGCAGGATCAGTTCCTTTATCTCCATGACCTCATATCTGTCGAGCCCGCCGATGCTCATGGCCTCTTCCATATCAAGGGGCCTGTCTGTTTTTTCGAACTTTGTGGTCATTTCGAAGTATGGATCCTCAAGCATCTGCCCATGTTCAGGCATTTTGCTGAATCCCAGTTCCCTGTAATCGACCTTTCCGCTTTTGATCCTGTCCATGAAGCTCCCTGCAACATAATATCTCATCACGAACTCAAGCGGTACCAGATAGTCGATCATGAATTTTGAACCGCTGTTCTCGAATATCCTGAATTTTTTCACGACCATCTCATTTTTTCCCTTTTCCTCTATGAAATGATTTGCTATCCCCATTTCATTGAGAGTCCTGAACCAGAAGGAAGAGGTTCTGCAGATGGAGGCCCCCTTGTCGGGAATCATGACAGGAATGATCTTGTCAAAAACGGATATCCTGTCTGAAAATTTGAACAGAAGTGAATCGCCGTTATCATACACATCCTTTACTTTTCCGGTTCTGATGAGATTCATATTTCAACATAGAACGAGTATAAATTAACATTTCTGTGCATTAATTATTATCTTAAATACATAATTAGTAAGGTTCTAATATTGAAATGAAATTACTCAACAATGATCGATCTGTATAATCCACAATATGAGGGACTTTATCTTGCCCTTATAACTTCATACCTCCTTGGAATTATACATGGAGTCACGCCGGATGAACATACATGGCCCATAACATTCTCATATTCGGTGGGAAGCTACAGCATGAAGGGAGGATTCAGGTCAGGTCTCGTATTCTCCACGGGATTCACGCTCCAGAGGGCATTCCTTTCAGAAATTGCATATCTTTCCCTTGCAGGCATATTCATGACTGCGGCTGCATTCGGAATAACATATATTGCAGTGGGTGCAGCAATGGCTGCGGCAGGCATATACATATATTTCAGGAAGACAAATTTCCACATACACATAATTTCCCATTATATGGAGAAACTTGCGGGAATTCATCAGAAACACCCTGAACAGGAGCATATGGAGAATATACACAAGGTTAACCCTGTAATGCATGACATGAAGCCCATACCTGCAAAAATGGCATTCGTCCATGGACTCATTGCCGGTTTTGGGTTTGGTGCCTTTGCACTCATAATATATACTGTGCTGGCCCCTTCCATGCCTAACGCATATATTGCATTCCTTCCGGGCCTTCTTTTCGGACTGGGGACCATGACCATGCAGGTGATTTTTGGGGTTGCCTTTGGTGCGTGGATGGGTAGGAAGAAGTATCTCACAAAGGAGAACATTGAATTTGTCGCAAGATCCATCAGCAGGAACACGCTTCTCTATGGCGGAATTGCCTTTATCATATCAGGCATGATCATACTCATATTCCCCCAGATACTGAACATGGCCATAATCACCCCCATCTACGTTCACAATCTTCATGGGCTGGGAATTGGATTCTTCATCGTGATATTTGCAGTTCTGATAGTGGGATTTGGTTCATACTTCAGCGCAATGAGGAAAGTTCTTTCTTCCGGGAATGATAACATATCCTGACATTTCAGACACTCAACATGTAAAATAACCCTGCATTGTCTGCTTTTGAATGCTTTGAAAAGACTGTAAAATTTAACTAAGTATGTTTCAATAATTATGATGGAGAGAAATAACAAATGTTTAAGTACATTTGAGATACTCCACACTTAAGTAAAAGTGTTGACATTCATAGATAGTTTAGGTTTTGTTGTGATCTGTATGAGATCGATGACAATCATAACAGAGATCGTAAAATAACTATTGCGTGTATGTGCAAGTTATTTGTGAAGGTGATGAGTGAAAAATGACAGTTGAATTTAATAATACAGATGATCGAGATTCAAATGGCAATGTAAAATTTAAAGATAAAGAACAACCATTTCAAAATTCCGATAATCCAATCATTGATCGAAGGAAATCTAGGTTACATAATAAGTTACGCACAAAAACTGAGGAATTCCAATGCCGTTCTTGCAAGCACAAAATTGTTAAGCTAAATACTGAAAGATTGAGGATAAAATTTCTGCATAAAAGTGAAAATGGTAGGTTGTCAAAAAAGTGCCATGTGCATGAATGCAATTGCAATATACCGTCAATCAGTTACACATAAGGATTAAGAAATGTGAACTAACTATGGAAAAGACAATAAGGAAGGTGTGAAACGCTAGAAAATGACCACTTTGCATGTTCCATAAAATTTATCGTATAGCGTATTGATGAGATTCTTGATGTCAATCCCACCGTAAGGTTGATCATTCTTCTCAATGGCAATACATTGGCAGTTCCTTAGAATCCCTTTCAGTCAGTATGAATACTGCGTTTAACCTAATACACTATTCTTGGTAGAACATATTATCCACTTTGTTGGGAAAAAATTTTTTACAGTTTGCATTGAACTTCAACGAGTTTGTTTGGTTTTCACTCATAAACAACAATAAATTCTATTGGTTTTTACATTCAATAGAGGATTTCTAAAAACTTCCCTACAGAACACAGTAACATTTATTCATGAAACACGCATGTTACGGTATGAGTGGCCTGTTTGATCATGCTCTTAAAGAAAAATACAATAGCATGAAGATTAATGACCCATTGCCATTCATCAGGAGTGCCATTGACTGGGATTCTTTCACACCATTGCTGAAGGATCTGTACCACAATGATACAGATAATGGAGGAAGGCCAAACATTCCCGTGAAAACCATGGTAAAGGTATTGTTTTTGCAGAGCATGTACAACATGGTGGATGAACAGGCGGAAACACTCATCCGGGATCGCATATCATTCATGAATTTTCTCGATTATCCGGATCAGTTGCCTGATGCAAGAACTATATGGCACTGTTCAGGGAAAGACTCTCGAAGACGGGAAGGGATCGTATAATATGGAACGAATTGCAAAGACCGATGGAATCTAAAGGGATCAATGTGAAAAAAGGATCAGCGCAGGATGCTACATTCATCACTTCAGATCCCGGACATGAGAAACATGCAGAGAAGAGAGAGGAAGGCAAAACAAGAAGATCAAAGGACGGAACATTCGCGAAGAAGAACAACAGGACATATTTTGGGCATGATCCAAAAGGCATCAATGATACCATGGATCGAAGGGTAAGGAATCATGATCTGTCCGTTGAATCAGTCAGGAGAATCATAAGAATTTCACGAAAGAGATCCCTGGTGGAATATCCATGTGCCATAATGAAAAGAATAATTTCATTTTTCACATGTCATGAACACTCTTGGAAGAGGTGTGAGGGTGAAGTTCATGTTTGCATGTTTCGCATACAACATGCATGCACTGAAAATCATACAAGGACAGCGTTAGCTATGAAAATTCACAGTGAAAATGGAAGGAAATAACAATAAAGATAGCAGTCATGGTTAATGCTTCAGTGTTATTTCATTGAATTAATGGGTTTTGTGCCGATATTCTCACAGATCGTTGGCATTCGGGTAGAAAATAGAAACCCTCAATAAACACCGTATCCAGATATTAGTCTTTTATGATAATAAATCCATAAATCAATGAAAGAATCTTGTTAAACATGCTGAGAGTGTGCAATTCTGGAAGATAATTAATACAAGTAGGAAATATCATGAAGTTCCTATGATAAAACTCATTCTTGGATTGCAGTTTGGTGACGAGGGAAAGGGAAAAATTACAGATTTTGTCTCCGACGAAAAATCGATTCTTGTCCGATACAATGGAGGCACCAACGCAGGCCACACAGTGGTAACCGAGAAGGGTAAATTCAAGTTCCACCTTCTTCCTGCGGGCTCACTCAGGGCAAAATCCGTGGTGCTTGGAAATGGTATGGTGATCGACCCTGCAGCTTTCATAGAGGAGTTGAGGGAAATCCAGAAGGAAAACCTGTCACTTGACGTGAGGATCAGTTCAGCTGCCTGCGTTGTCACAGACATGCACAAGTACATCGACAGGGAGCAGGAGAAGATCAGGGGAGACATGAAGATCGGAACCACCTCCCATGGCATAGGGCCCACATATGAGGAAAAATATTCAAGGAACAGCATAAGAATTGGAGATCTTGCGAACCTCGAGATAATCCAGAGAAAACTGAGACTCATAAGGGAAATCAGGTATTCCGAGATCAAGGACTCACCCTACATGAATGATGATAAATTAATGGAAATGGCCGGAAATCTGCATAAAACATGGGATACCATAGGAAAATATGTCTGCAGAACAGAGAGTTTCCTGATGGATGCAGTGAAGAACCATGAGGAGATGATCTTCGAGGGTGGCCATGGAGCACTCCTGGACATAGACTTTGGAACATATCCGTACGTGACATCCTCAAACACCATATCGGGAGCAATGCACACAGGTTCAGGAATCTCTCTCAGGAAGGTAAATTCCATCATAGGCGTCGTGAAGGCTTATACATCCAGAGTCGGTGAGGGGCCATTCCCGACTGAACTTCATGGGACTGAGGCGGATGATCTCAGGGCAGCCGGAGGAGAATACGGAACCACAACAGGAAGGCCCAGAAGGGTCGGATGGCTCGACATTCCTCTTCTGAGATACACCACGGAACTCAATGATGTTGATCAGCTTGCCATTACCAAACTGGATGTCCTCGGTGCCACGGAGAAAATAAAGATATGCACATCCTACGGAAAAAATGTAATAAATCCGATCAATGCACTGCTTGGAAAGGAAAAACCGGAACCGCAGTACATAGAGCTTGACGGATGGGGGAAACTGGATGATGAGGAGATAAAAAAGATCATCCGGAACGGATATTCCTCAATGCCCGGGCAGATGAAAAACTATGTCGAGACTGTAGAGAGACTCGTGGGTAAACCTGTCAGCATAATTTCCATAGGGCAGATAAGAGGAAGCACCATACAGAAAAATTAAGCATCCCGTAACGTATACCTCATATGTGAGGCATTATTTAGAAATAATGTCAACCTTTACACAATTATATGATTCTCAGTGAAAAGCAGAAGGGTGAAAAAGGGACGAAGGTTCTCATGCTGGGGAACGAAGCCATAGCAAGGGGCCTTATGGAAAATGGAAACGGTTTCTCTGCAACGTATCCCGGTACACCCTCAAGCGAAGTTGGAAATACGCTTGAAAGGGAGGGAAGCAAAAACGGCACCTATTTCCAGTATTCAATTAATGAAAAGGTTGCATATGAAGTAGCTTATGGTGCATCTCTCTCAGGACTCAGATCCTCTGTATTCATGAAACATGTGGGAATGAACGTTGCATCAGACCCATTTGTCACTTCAGTTTATACCGGAATTGGAGCAGGAATGATCGTGATGGTAGCAGACGATCCTTCCATGTTCTCATCCCAGAATGAGCAGGACACCAGGAGATATGCAGATCTTGCCCATGCTCCTATGATAGAACCTTCAACACCTCAGGAATGCAAGGATTTTGTCAGATATGCATTCGAAGTTTCCGAAAAATACTCCGTGCCTGTGTTATACAGGACATCCACAAGAGTCAGCCACATGAGGGCTTCGGTTGAGCTTGGAGAGATCCAGAATGCAATCAGAAAACATAACGATGTGAAGGGAATGAGGGGAAACACAACCTCTCTGCCATCCAATGCAAGGAGACTGAAGAGTGAACTTCTCCACAAGATGTCCTCCCTTGGAGTTGATCCTGCATTTTCAGCCCTGAACAGAATAGAGAAATACGGAAACTCAAGAACAGGAATCATAACATCAGGTTCATCATACAACCAGGTCGTGGATGCCATATTCTCAATGGGCATCGACATGAATGTTCTGAAACTGGGATTGACCAATCCGATACCGCAGGAAATAGCGGAGAAATTCCTGAAAGAGAATGACCAGATTCTTGTTGTTGAGGAACTTGATCCCTATATTGAGACAAAGATCAGATCATACAGGGACATACTTGGAAAGGGTGCAGTCATACACGGAAAACTAGACAGGCATATGCCATGGCTCTATGAGATGACCCCTCACACTGTGAAGAATGGAATCCGCCTGATGATGGGACAGGAAGAGGAGAAGATTTCAACTCCAAAGCCCGGTTCAAGGCCGGATTTCTGTCCGGGATGCCCGCACAGATCATCCTTCTATACAATCAAGAGGGCATTGAAGCTTGCAGGTAAATCCAACACAGTTCTGGCTTCAGATATAGGATGTTATTCCCTCTCATATTATGAACCATATTCCACTGCAGATATAATGCTGGATATGGGGGCCTCCATATCGGTTGGAACTGGCATAAGCATTGCGACGGGAGAGAAGGTCGTTGCATTCATTGGAGATTCCACTTTCTACCACTCAGGCATAACCTCTCTGGCCAATGCGGTAAGATCAGGGGCCAACATGCTTGTTTTCATTCTGGACAACAGCACCACTGCTATGACGGGCCAGGAACCGACATTTGAGAATGATGCGGTTGTGAACGGGATGGAATTCAGGGGCATATCCCTTGAGAACATGATCAGGGCCTGTGGTGTGGAGAATCTCATAATTACCAACAGCTTTGATCAGAAGGAAATGATGAAAACAGTCACTTCCGCATTGAAGAATGATGGCGTCACTGTCGTAGTATCAAAAGGAGAATGCGCACTCATAGACAGGAAGGAGAAGGCTGCAAGGGAGAAATACAGGGTTGATACGGAAAAATGCAGCTTATGCAGGAACTGTATAGATAACTTCCACTGCCCTGCAATCCAGCAGGACACAGAGGGCCATATATTCATTGATCCTGTTCAATGCGATGGATGCGGAATGTGTTCCGAGATTTATGTATGTCCCTTCAAGGCCATAGAGGTGGTACAGTGACAGGATCATACAGGATAGCGGGAGTCGGCGGACAGGGAGTCATCACCATGGGAAAGGCAATTTCCACAATACTCATGATGGAGGATCTTGATCCTGTAATGTCCGAGATACATGGGCTTTCCCAGAGAGGAGGAAGTGTTGTTTCTGACGTTAAATTCGGCGGAGCAAGATCACCCATACTCATGGAGGGAGACGCAGAGTTCCTGATTGGATTGAAAACATCAGAAGCAATTTCCAACATGTACATTCTGAACAGTGAGGGCATCTGCATAGGAAACAGGATAAATCCGAACAGGGAAGAGGTTATCCTGGATATTGCGGAAGGGAAGAAGGTTTACTGGATCGATTGCGAGTCCATTGCCGGGCCTGATGCCAGAAGCAGCGTGAACATGGTTCTTCTTGGATTTCTATGCGCTGCAGACAGCAGGATGCCCATAGATTCAGCCGTGAATTTCGTATCTTCCTCATTCAGTAGCAGTGTCTCAGAGAGGAATATTAAGCTGCTCAAAAAGGGTTACGAGGCAGGAAGGAAACTTATTTCGGATCATAACTGATCCGAATTCCATTTTACAAATAAAGTAATTAACATTGCGAGGATCAGATCAATATGACTGAAGTTATTGGCTCCATAGACAATGCTGGAAACCTGAAGGGCATTTATTGCCTCATTTTCACGAAAAGTGGAATACTCAAATTCGAGACAATGAGTCATAAGGAAGTAAAATTTGAAATGTACAAGGCCAGGATGATGGGTGGAGTGAGCTCATTTCCATCCGGCAGTGGATTGAACGCTTACAACATCCAGCAGGAACAGATGGAAAGCATGATACTTGAGAATTTGGGCAGGGGCCAGGATTTTGAGAATGATCTTGACAGTTATCTCGAAAAGAAGCCTGCAGAATATGAAAGCGTTTCCTATGAGAACATAATGGAAGCGGAACTTTCATCAGGAACTGCTCTCACACTGCCTCATGTTCTTTTCAAACTCAATGACGGGCATATGAAATTCCACCTCCTCCACGGGAATTTCCATGGAAGAGGCAAGATACCTGAAGATGTTTTCAAAAAATATGAAGATACTTTAAGATCCACACTTCAGGACAGGTTTGTCCTGAAATAACCTGAAAAACTCTCTCCACGACCAAAACATAACATTTTATACATTTTAATGATTCCAATATGTGGATAACCTTCAGGCAAAGCCATTCACGTTCGGCAGCATCGTAACTCCAAAATCATACGTCCTCTTCTTCCTCCCAATAATTGTGTGCGTGATTGCGGTTGCCATTGGAAACATAATATTCCTGGATTATGTGCATGTACTTTCAGGAGGAATATGGACTGGCATAGACCTGTTCATGGGTTTCATCATTGGCCCCGTCATAGGAAAACTGAAACCTGCAGCAAGGGCTGAAGTCATAAAGAATCTTGTGCCCTATATGCTGTTCTTCATGCCCTCCATAGCATCAGTTGCCGTGACTGCGGGTTACTACCTCGCATCATCAGAAGGAGTTTTCATCATAACCTCCCCTGCCATAATCATAGCTGGAATACTTGTTATTTTGCTCATAATCCAGGGTTTCGGCATATTCATGCCCAATGAGGTGAGGATATTCCTTGAGCTTGGAAAGCCTGAACCTGATGTGAATAAAATGACGAGGCTTGCAATGATGAATTTCAAGCTTTCTGGTTTGCAGGGTGCAATGCAGATCGCCCTGATCTTCATCATGGCGAACATTGCAAACAACAACCTGTATCTGCACTTCTAAAAATTTTCACGAAAAGGATTCAGATGAAATCCTTTCCGATCGTTTCCCTTGCTATGATCTGTTTCATTATTTCCCTTGATCCTTCTGCAAGCTGGAAAGATCTTATTCCCCTCAGGGCCCATTCCTCAGGGCATTCCTTTGAGTATCCGAATGCGCCATGCCACTGGAGTGAGTCATTTATGGCATCAAAAGCCCATGTTGTGGAGAGGAACTTTGCTTTTGCTACCTCCTTGCTCACCTGCATCCTTGTGTATTTTCCATGATTCTGCTCCTGATCGTATACCCAGAGGGCCCTGTAACCCATGTCAAGGGCAGTTTCCATTCTTGCGGTGTGTTCAGCAACCTGGAACTGCAGTCCCTGGAATTTAGTCAGCGGTTTTCCGAATGCAACCCTCTGCTTCAGGTAGTCCACTCCCCTGCCTATGGATTCAAGTGCTGCGCCTGCGCTTATGACAGATATGAGTGCCCTTGCAAACTCAAAACCTTCATGTATGATCTTGAACCCCTCATTCTCCTTTCCGATAAGATAGTCTGAAGGAATCTCCAGATCGTTTATCCTGAACGCACCCCAGCTTGAGCCTTCCCTTCCCATCTCCTCAAGATATGTCACATCAAGGTGTTTCTCCGAATAAGGCATGAAAAGAAGGGATGTGCCCCTGGTGCCTGATCTTGACTGATCCGTCTTTGCAACTGTGACGAAACCTCCTCCATTCTCCTTTATGTCCCTGACCATGCTTATGTAACTCTTCTCTCCGCTGATCACATAACCGTTTCCTGTTTTCTTTGCCACAGTGGTCATGGATGCAACATCTGAACCGAAATTTGGTTCAGTTGATGCTATACCGATGAACTTCTTTCCCTTTGCCACATCCGGAAGGTATTCCTGCTTGAGGCTCTCCTTCCCGTATTTTGAAAGAAGGTATGACCATGCGTTGTCCACAAGGAAAAGCACAGGTATGGATACTGTGGGATCTGCTCTTCCGATCTCCTCCGCAACTATTCCTATTGATATGGGATCATAACCGGGGCCCCCGTATTTCTCCGGTACTGCCATTCCGAAAAGGCCCTGTTTGGCCATTCCCTTCATGATGGAATCAGGTATTCTTCTTGCCCTGATCATTTCCTTTATTTTGGGCTTGATCTCTCTTTCCGCAAATTCCCTGACTGCCTGCCTGAGTATGTTCTGCTCCTCCGTGAATGTATAATCGAGCATGAGGACTGTATTCCATAGAGTTATTTTAAACTGTAACTCTGCTGATTCTACATAATATGCAGATCCAGTTCTTCAATGATCTTCACAATTCTCTTTGGAATTTCTGTATTTTCTACTCATCCCTTACCCTAAGTTTATACGCCCTGCCCATATGCTCTATAACATCACGTGACGAGTGTCTGCTCAATAGACCATTATCCCTCAGCATGTTGATGTCGATAACCGTGAAATATGGCACAATGCCATATTTCCTTCCAAAGATCAATGTAAGTTTCAGGGCAAGGGATGTAGAAGCATGGAAGAGAATGCTTTACAGTTTCATGGATGATACTCAATCATGGTTTGAACATTGTCACATGCGTTCCATATCGCAATGCGTGAATTCCATGATGAAGAGGAAAATGTCATTCAAGATAAGAAAAATACTGCCTCAGCTAAAAGGAACCGAGGAAATTCTAAAGATAAACATGCAAAATCTGAGACAGTACAGTTACCTGAAACACACAAATCCGAACGCATAAGAGATTTCAGGGATATATCGGAAGAACAATTTTGCCCCAAAATCGCTAACCAACAAGATTTATATATAAATAAATGTTACACTATATCATGCAGTTATTAGATATAAAACAAATTAAAAAACACACATTAATAGTATTTGTATTGATACTGTTGATATCCTTAGTATTCTTCTCGAGCATTAGCAGTGCGTCGAATATAACTAAGCAGTACCATTCAATTCCTTCGATATTGAATTATCAGAAAAAGGAAACTATGTTTCAATATTCTGTAAATGTAAATGGGCAAAAAAATTATGTCACAAGTTATCTCCAACCTATAAACAATTCTTATGTTGAAATATGGACGGGAGTGTCTGAGAGCAAAAAAACACAGCCTAATAATTTAACCCCATATGTTTTTCCTATTTCTGAATTAGAGTTTGCTATTCCCACAAATAAACAAGATTCGTTTAGAGTTCCACATAATAATGGTACTTGGAATGTTATAAGATTTGCAAAAGTGAATTCTTTGAATTTAATTGAATACAGTTCTGTTAGTGTTAGAAATGTGAAACAAGGAATAGATTATCATCTGAAGGTAGTCCTCGTAAAACATTCTGATAATTTAATGAATTATTTAGAAAAAAACAGAGCTGGTGGAGACTATTATTTTTTTGTACCACAGCTTATTCCCACACCCCGTAATTCAAATGAGCCTCGATCCCCTGTTACTTCCGTAATAACTCCCCCTCCTGGCGGAGGTGGAGGCATAGGTGGTATCGCCTATCTAAGTGAGAGAGATAATACCGCTTACAATTACCATATTTGGCATTTCGCCACAGTGTTATCAGTTAGTAGTTTCACGTTAGGAAGTTCAGGGTGGAGTTCCCAGTTAATTGCAGCAGTGGGAACGAACAATCCTTTTCATAACTGGTGGCTAAAATCAAAGTCAATCAGTACTTCAGAAAACAGTCAGCACACAGAAGTAACTGCAACAGGGCAAGCATATTTCTTTGGAATATTTCCACTAGGCCCCTTTGATTTATGGAATGCATTTCCTACTGTTCAAGTACATATCTTTTCCAATGGAACGATGACTGCTTATATTCATGATCTTATAACCGGTATGACTGATACTGTAGTAGCTTTGCCATACGTTTGGAGTGATACAACTATATTCAATGGCCAATTTAACGGATATCAATATTCAGTACAATATATAGTGTGAAGGGAGAGAGATCTATAATGTATAAAGATAATAAAATAGGTGAAACAGGTAAAATTCAATCTGAGAAACAGACAAGATATAAGTACTACTGGTTGTTGTCAACAACCATTCTAGTGGTTACATTAATCACATCACTATACCTTTTTCAACCATATATCAAGCAATATCCAGACAGTTACTTGACAATCTATGCGGTACTCACTGCAATATTTCTGCTCCTTCTTGTACCTGCAGTGTATGTACTTACTTTCAGAGTGATTCACACCAAATATTTGCTTGTCTATTTGGTGGCAATGCTATTTCTGATCGGTTTCTCGTTTGATATAGATGCTTTATTCTATATCCCGTGGGCTCTTGAACTTATATTTTTGTTTGTTTCAAAAAAAGATAATGAAAAGTTTTCAAAACTATAGATTCATAGCATTTTTTAACCTTAACTCCGCAACTTTTTAGGGAATATATTTGTTCCAAGTTGTTCATCCAGCTTTGCGGATGATGCAGGTATTTCCGACATGATGGATTTCTTCCCTTCCACTATCTGGTAGACTCTGGAAAACTTCAGCAGCGCATCCTTCACCGATATTTTATTCGTGAGATCTGCCTCCCTGATCCTTACGAATATTGTATAATAAAGAAAGAGCGACAGGAACGATACGAAAAAATATCCCCTTATGGAATCTTCATCCCTCAGATATGACTTGTCATTTTCAAGCTCATTCTTCATGGCATCGAATGCCTGCTCTATCTCCTCCCTCTGCTTGTACATCATGTATATGGATTCGGGCCCGTCCCTGATGTTTGAAAGTATGGAGATCTTTCCGAACATTTCAGAGGCCTTCCCATACTGATTCTGATTCCTCTTTCCTTCTGAAATGAGTGAGATGAAGTTGTTTGATTCTTCTGCCATGAGTGACTGATCCTGGAATACGTATATCCTGTACCCGTCATGATTTGTGAATCCGCAGAGTATTCCCCTATCCCTGTACATGAAGCTGGATACAAGCTTCATTCCATAATCTGTGAGATCTGAATTTCTCCTGAGAGGCATGATGAACTTCATCTCCGTTGACATGATCTCTGCAAGATCATAGGATGCGAATCCCCTGTCAAGCACAAGTATCCCATGAAAACTGATCTCATCCAGTATCTTCCTGAGAGATTTCACATCCCTCACACTACCGTCAATGGGCTTGAGGAATTTAGGAATGAATTCTTTGAGAAGAGAAAGAACAGGGAGGAGAGAAAGTTGAAAAACAGAATTAAAAAAAAAGGAAGTTGAAAGAAAATGTCTCATTTGAAGACGAAATATCTGTCCAAAATTAAGAGGCTCAGATCAGAGAATAACTCTGTAAAATCAGGAGTTAGCACGAGACGATGATAATGAAAGTCATGAGGAAGTAGAATTTGAAAATGTTAGTTGCCTAATTATGTAATCATATATACATTCCTATCAAGGAAAGTCTGTGTATCCCATCCTTAAGTCATGGTTTTTGCTGCTTTCCTCGAACAGATAACAACATTATAAAGAATAACCTGAAGTGTAAATTCTCTGAAAAAAAGGAAATCTTATGATGAGAGTTCAAACATGATTCAGCATAGCCAGAGACGGATCCTTGCAGAGCAGTGAGACCCTGCTGTCCCTTCTCTCTGCGGTAACCTGATACCCAATCTTCTCGCCAAGTTCTGTGGTGAATGCCATTATGTCATCATGGGATGGCATGTTGTCCTCAGTGAGCCGGTCTATGGACTGCCCCACATGAACATATCCCTTGGACTCTATGAAGTGTGGATCTGCTATGGAATCCCATCTTGCGTATTCCTCAACATAGGGCATGTTCACATCCTTCACCAGCGTGTGCCTAATGACTTTCCTTGTATCAAGAGAGGGCAGAAGTTCCATGGTCCTTGCAAAATTTTCCCACGCATTACCTATGGATGGATTCAGCAGCCTGTTGAATATTTCCTTCGTGGGGCCCGCTGTGGTGACATAAAGCTGTGTTGGAAGAGGATCAAGCCTCTCAAGAACCATGGGAAGTGTTCCGTTTGTCACAAGGAATGTTGTGAAACCTCTCTTATGTGCTATCTCTATGAATTCTCCAAGTCTCGTATAAAGTGTGGGTTCACCCGTGAGGGATATGGCAAGGTGCTTTGGCATGGAAGCCTCCTTCCATTTCTCGTCTGTGACCTTTGGATTGCCCCTGAACCCGGAGATGAGTTTCATATGGGCTTTTATGCTCTCCTCAAGTATGAATTCGGGATCGTCCTCGTCTGCAATCTTCATGCTGTCAAATCCATTGAATCTCCAGCAGAAAGAACAGTTTTCCGTGCAGGAGTTCAAAGCAGGTGTCATCTGTATGCACTGGTGTGAATTTATGCCGTAAAATGTTCCCTTATAACAGGAGGGGCCCCCGGTCATCTCACTCTTTGTCCAGTGGCATACCTTAACGGCAGAGTGCTTGCCTACCAGGCCATAATGTTGTTTCCTGTAGACTTCAGCATATTTGTTTTCCATCATAGGTTAAGGCAGACAATCCTTATTTAACTTTTGAGCAATTTTTTGTTGCTAAGAGCTCCAGTCAGTTCTGTGTATTCTTTCAGGGTATGAATGTACCTAAATACTTCCATCATGATCTTCATAGCCGATTTCCAATCAACGCTGAAATGTTGCACGCAGACTTGCCCATTAGAATGATGCCACTGGATGAAAGTGCGGTTTCCCAATTTCCATGAACATTAAGTGATTTACTCTTCCAGCTTTCGCAGGGAGTACTCTGCTTCAAAATCTGCTTGTTGAGTTTCCTTCGATGTGAATTCTCACTGGCCCGAAAGTACTCTATCCTGCATGATTACTATAGGAAATTTCTACCTACATGAATGAATCGCGGATAACCACAATTCATGATGGGAAGAAGAGAATGCCCTGGCTGAGAAATTGGTCCAACTGAACCATGATTCTCACCTGAACACCATCACCGATTTGTAATCTCTTCTCATCATGGCAGGCAAATTGGTACCAGATCAAGGGAATTTTCAACTTGGAATAGTTAAGGATTAAAACCGATTAAATTTCATTTTTGTACCGTACAAATCTCAGGAATATATATAATATTGACATGATGCTTCCATGGGCAGGGCGAAAGATATTTTCTTAAAGATCAGAAATATTGTCAACGGGAATGAAAAAAGGAAAAAGGCGATCATTGCAATGGCAATTGCAGCCGTTATAGTAATATCCACTCTTGGTGTAATGACATTTGTTCTGGGGCCCAAACCATCTTATTACAATCCCGATATAAATCTTAATGTGAAATTCATATCTAATAACTCCGTTTCATATAATGTGTATTCTCCGCAGGATCCATTCTTCATGACACACACACCATTCAACACATACAATATGTCAAACGTCACTGTTGACATATATGATCAATGCCTTCCTTTGAAAACCAGGGTGATCAATCCGTTAATGTTACAGGTTCAGTCACGAACAATTCCGTATATTCACAGATTTTCAACTCCACCGGTACAGGTTCCAATGGGCTGATAGTTGGAACATTCGACAATGCATTCCACAGGATAATTAATGAATACAGGGACATATACAGTTCTCCACAGGAAAAAACCATCTCGATATCGCTGACCTTGCAGGCAGATTATCAGTTCGTATACCAGGGAAAAATGTATGTTTACACATACTACAATAATATACCATTCAACCCATGGAACAGTAGTTTCGGAAAGTCCAGATATTCTCCATACACGTTCAACTCCATGATATACTTCGATATGCAGAAACAGCCCATTGTGGCCCCTGTCAACACAACGAATGCATTGATTTACAGGGAACATCCAAACATACGGATAGGTGGAGGCGCTCCAGATTGCAACAATATTGTCAAGACTCATGTGTACCAATACTGGGGGCCCCTTCCGATTATTATGGGGAATATACCTTTGAATTCGACAAGCAATTTGCCATTCTATTACAGTATTATTAACGGTAAATATCAGGTGTCATTCAGCAGTTCTGCTGTCACGACCTCGTCAACTCAGGAAGTGTCGTCACAGTTAAGCTCAACTAATAATGCGGCTTGGTCCGATTCTGCAGCTAATTTCATATATACTGGCTCACTTAATGGTATCCCTGCAAGTTCTTATCCCGCATATTTACAAAATGTGAGCATGATCGGATATGGGCATTTTGAATACCAGATAATTGTCACAACTACAACCTATCTATATGTTGGTGGTTCATACTGCGCATATGGAACCACAGCAACAACTGCAGTTATAAAACTGATAAATGGAAACAATGGAACATTTGATTATGAATCAGGATATATTGTGAATCTTTTCAATGTGCCTGAAAATAATGCAAGCCAATTCATGAATTATAACTGGAAGCAGTTTTTTGATGCAGGACTATCTCAGGATGCTTCTTATAATATACCTGCTAACAGCTATAAAGATGTGATAAATATTTCATTCCTTGCAAACAATTTCCAGACGACTGCAAGCAAGGCAGTGACATCCCTTGATAATATGGCATTGCTTTGGGCCGGGGTGTCCCTTGGACTGACAATTGCTGCCATTGCAGCAGCACCATTTACCGGCGGAACTTCCCTGCTTCTTCTTTCTTTTACCGCAGCAGGCCTCATCACATCTGGGGCAGCTTTGGGCACAGCCATAAGTGCAAATGTCATTTCATCTCAAAACCCTACCATGGAAGTTTCTACTGCGGAGAACAACATCACTACTTTAGAGTTTTCCAACCAAGTACTTCCATATGCAACCCCCAACAACATGATAGTGAATCTTTATCAGTGCGGATTGCCGGTAACACAATATATCAATGGTACTCCATACACGTATTACATCCAGTCACCATACATATATGCCTACACATGACAGTGGACACAATTCTATAGAACGGTGTCATCTGACAAAATTATTTTTCTCCTTTTTTACACTTCGTGGTATAATTAACTTATTATATTGTTTTAATGGCAATTATCCCACAAAGAAAGTCAAGTCAATCTTAAAGTCCGTTCGCTGATTATACACATTTATTAATAACAATAGAATCAGATTTCATGGGAAATGGAAGCCTATGGAATGAGATTTCATACGGAGACAAGGTGCCTGATGAATTCATTGCAGTAATAGAAACCCCAATGGGAAGCAGGAACAAGTTTGAGGCAAACAAGGATGGCCCCGGAATTATTCTTGACAGGGTTCTTTATTCCTCTGTCACATATCCCGCAAATTACGGATTCATACCGAGAACATACTACGAAGACGGAGATCCAATAGATGTGCTTGTGGTATCCACATATCCCCTTCCACCGGGAACAATCGTCAAGGCAAGGCCCCTTGGGACAATGCACATGATTGACGGCGGTGACAGGGATGATAAGATCATTGCTGTTGCTACAAAAGATCCGCATTTCTTCCAAGTGAAGAACCTGAAGGATCTTGGCCCCCATTTCCTCCTTGAAGTGGAGAATTTCTTCACAACATACAAGATTCTCGAAAACAAGAAAACATCGGTGAACGGCTGGGGTGACATAGAGGATGCAAAGAAGCAGATCATGGAATCCATAGACAGCTATGATGAAAAATTCAGCCAGAATCTACAATAATTTTTTTTATCTGATGCTTATTCTGATATACGAGAGTACCTGACATATCCGGATATACAAGCGATTTCTGGGCCGCATGCTTTGCTTCGGCTGCAAGATCCTTTGGGATTGGGGCCACATGGCCATTCCTTGCTATTTTCTTCACCTATTCACTGAAGATATCCATACTTTACGTTGGGTTCATATTCGGGGCTATGGCTCTCGTATCAATCATATTCTCGCTGATCGGAGGATACATCGGTGACACCATAGGCAGGAGATACACGATTCTCGCTGGAGGAATGATTGGTGTTGTTGCCTTTTACGGTGTGTATTATCTCTTCTCTGTCAACAGCGGGGCCCTTATCATCTCCATAGTGTTTGTGCTCTCATCCATTTCAGGGGCACTGGTTTTTCCTGCCTCCTCTGCTGTGGTTGCAGACACAACATCCAGCGAGATGAGGCGATCCGGTTTCGGAATATTCAGGGTGTTCACCAATATAGGCTGGGCAGTGGGGCCCATCATAGGATCACTGATATACAATTCGGGAGTGGAATACATTTTCCTCTTTGCATCCATCACATATCTTCTCCAGTTGTTCATTGTGTTCCTCTTCATGGATGAGACATCGAAGAAGATCGCGGAAAAATCAGGCAAAGAATTCATAAGCTATGATGCGAAACTCATACTGTTCTCCCTTGGGACATTCTTCCTCACCCTTCTCACATCCCAGTTCAATGTGACATTCCCAACCTATGCAACCCTGCAGGGAGGCGTTCCTGCCGCATCCATTGGATACATATATGCAGTGAACGGAACAGTGGTTGTGCTTGGGCAGATACCTGTGAACAGATTATTCAGAAGATTCTCTGATCTCCTGACAATGCAGATTGGTTCACTTTTCTATGCAGCCGGATATTTGACATGTGCATTCTCTGATTCCGTGCTACAGTTCATGATCGCAATGTTCATCATAACCATAGGAGAAAACCTGGCAAGCCCTGGCATAAACAGCGTGGTCACGAAAATATCTCCTCAGGGAAAAACGGCAAGATACAATGGATTCAACTCCATGATCAATGCCACCGCAAGGGGACTGGGGCCCTCTGCAGGCTCATTCTTCCTTTACATATACTCATACAACGGAATAAGAACATGGGCATCCCTGGATATGTTTGCCGTCATTGCAATCATTCTGTTCATCTCTACAAGAAACCTGCTGGCAAGAGAATCAGCGGAAAGTACTGCGAAAGAATGAGGGATGCAAGGAATATTATTCCAATGAATGAGTTTGAATTGAGGAAGGAAACCCTGATGCTTCCGGGTTTTTCCGGATCTACAATCATATGCTGATAGATGATCAGTATGTATATGATGATGAGTGCAACAAGGTAGTAGTAGCTGTTTATGTAGATGAGCAGAAGCGTGAACAGCCCCAGTGTGATTGCATGCGTCATGGAAGAAATCATCATTCCCCTTTTCACTCCATACCGTGTCATGACAGTCTTCAGGCTGTTTCTCCTGTCATGTTCAATGTCGGGTATTGTGTAGATCATGTCGAAGCCTGCGATCCATATGCCCGTGGCAAGCACCAGTATATAGATTTCCGGAGATGACGGGAAAGAGGGAATCACCGCAAGGTATCCTGCCATCACACCCACTCCTATGGTCACACCCATGAAGAAATGCCTCCATGGCGTGATCCTCTTCAGGAAAGGATCTATTATGAAAAGTGCCAGAACGATAGGTGAGAGCATCAGTACAAAACTGTTTATGAAATACGTGTCGATCTCAAAAAGTGCCATCATGAGAGCAACAAAAAGAAATGCATTTCTGGTGCTTATTTTCCCGTTCACGAGACCCCATTTGCTCTTCCTCGGATTTGTCTGATCGTATTTCCTTCCCATTATCCTGTTCGTTCCCATGGCTGCTGCCCTTGCAATCGTTCCTGCAAGCAGCACCAGCACTATGACTCTTATTCCGGGAAAAGTTCCGGCAGCGATGAAACTGCCTGAAACTATGAATGGAAGATCGAACACAGTATGCTCAAGCTTTATGAAATCCACAAAGTTTCTTGCTATTGATTCCCGATGGACTTCCTCAGCTGATCCACTCTTTCCTGTATATCCCTGCTCATTGTAAGTGCTTCCGGCCATTCCCTTTCATACCCCTCTGTTTTCCATTTCCTTGTTGCATCTATTCCCATTTTTGAACCCAGATTGAACAATGGAGATGCATGATCCAGGCTGTCTGTATGCGTGCCCGGTATAATAACCACATCCCGTGCAGGATCAATTCTCGTTGTCATTGCCCAGATGACCTCCTTCCTGTCATGAACATTCACGTCAGGATCCACCACAAGGACAATCTTGGAGAACATCAGCTGGCCCGTTCCCCATATGGAGAACATGACCTTCCTTGCATGGCCAGGATATCTCTTCTTTATGGAAACAACCACCATGTTATGGAACACTGCCTCCTCCATGGTGTTCATATCAATGATTTCTGGTATCTGGAGTCTCAGAAGAGGAAGGAATAGCCTCTCAATTGTCTTGCCTATTATCACATCTTCATGCCACAGCTTTCCCACTATGGTTGTGGGATAAACGGGATTCTTCCTCTCAATTATTTTCTTAACATGAAATACAGGGAACTCCTCGGCAAGTGAATAGTATCCGGTATGATCGCCGAAGGGGCCCTCCATCCTCGTCTCTGCTGTATCCACATATCCCTCAAGGACTATTTCGGAATTCATCGGATATTCTATATTCACGCTCTGTCCCTTCACCAGATCCATTCTTTTCTTGCTTATGAGGCCCCAGAATGAGAATTCATCAAGCATATCAGGAAGGGGTGCGACAGCAGAGAATATTGTGAGCGGATCTGTTCCAAGCGTGACGGAAACATCCATGATCCTGCCTTTGCTCTCCTGGAAATTTCTTGATCCATCCTTGTGTATCTGCCAGTGCATGCCCATTGTTTCGGAATCGTACATCTGCATCCTGTACATCCCTGCATTCCTGATTCCAGTTGTGGGATCCCTCGTTATAACTACAGGCAGGGTCACGAAAGGTGCAGCGTCATCTGGCCATGTTTTGCATATAGGGTATCTTGAAAGATCAACCTTATCCAGAACTGTGTGGGTTGATGGCAATCTCTCATGAATCTTTGGCCTCAGTCCCGAAAGCTCCCTGAGCATTTCTATGCCCTTCATAATCATTGATCCGCTTTCTTTTGGAGGTTTTATGAGATTGACCATGTCATTTCCAATGGTCTCCGGGTTATTTCCCAGTATATCATTCATTCTCTCCTGTGTTGAAAAAATGTTTCCAATGACAGGCAAATCAGAACCTTTCACGTCGTCAAAGAGCATGGTTTTTCCCTTTCCTGTTCTCTGTTCCTCACTCAGCATCCATGTGAGTTCCAGGTCACGATCTACGGGCTTATGAACCTCTAGAAGCTCTCCCTTCCTCTTCATTCCTTCAATAAAATCATGTATGTCATCATATGGCATATACCCTGAATGACAAAAAAAGAAATAACATTTTGTTAAAAAAAAATAAAAATAAAAAAATGGTTTTTGGTTACTGTTTCTTTCTCATGAGCGGTGACAGTACAAAGATTCCAACTAGAAGTCCCACTACTGCACTACCAACTGCTGCAGCAACAACTATGATTGTCGATGTTCCAGATACACTTACAGATGAGTATGTTACTGCTATCTGTCCGTTTCCTGCTACAAAGATTGTGTTGTTGCTCGATCCGGTTGAGAACCCTGAAACACTTCCCACTGCGTAATTGACAGAACCGTATGGAACTGACACAGTCAATGTGCTTGTGTTGCTGGTATACACATGGCCATTCACTGATACGGTCCATGATGTTCCGTTTGAGAGACCTGTTTCAGAGAATGTCAGAGTATATGTTGCCTGTTTGAATGAGACTGATACTGTCGTGCTTGCACTTACAGATACAGATCCAGCCCCATTTGAAACCGTGTAACCGGTTGGAGCCATTACTGAATAGTTGTAATTGCCTGCAGGTGCGTTTATGGAAATGCTTGATGTGGTTGAAGAATATACATTCCCGTCAACATTGACAGACCAGGTTGTTCCTGAAGCAAGGCCAGTCTCTGAGAAAGTCAGTGTGTCAGTAGCAAGCATGTTTGGAGCATCCAGAACTATGAAGTATGAGGAAACTGTTGTCTGTGCCTGCCCGACTGAATATGTGCTGACCATATACAATCCGTATGGAATATTGTATAGTATCTCGCTTGAGGCAGAAGTACATGGCTGTAAGACTCCGTTAAGCACAGGTGCCCATGAACTGCCACTGTTAGTGTTGAAAACTGTCAGGTCGCCTGTGAACAGATTAAAGTTCAGAGTTTCGTTTGAATGTATGCTGACTGTTGTTATGTTAACAAATGTGTACGGTTGTGTTGCATCGCCTGTCGAAGGGTTTGTCATAGATGATGAACTGTCTGTGGATTCCATTGTGAAGATTTGGCTGGAAGGCGCCTTTGGTGCCAGTATATCAAACAGAGGAACAGATGAAATTCCGGTTAATGCTGGATTCATGGTTACCATCAATCCATCAAATGTTACCACATAATTTGAATTTATTCCGACGCTGCTCTGGACTAATGCTGAAGGAACGTTCAATGTGACATTTGCTCCGGGCAATATTAAAGGTGTGTTGTCTGATGCTCCTGTGGATATTACACCATTGTTTGTGTATGATCCAGCGCCATTATAGTTCCACCAGTAGTTGCCGTTGAGGTTGTCGCCACTGTAATTTGCAAATGCTCCTGTATAGTAGTTGTAGTCACAGCTTAAGACAGTAATCTGTGTGATGAACTTATTTCCATGGAGTGATGTATTGTTTGAGAAGAGCATCAGGCCTGTAGGCGATGATCCGAAAAGGAATAAGCCATAATAGGTGCTTGACAGTGGTATGCCATTGGTATTTGCAATGTCAGTGAAATTGTTGTCAGAATATAATATGTTGGCCTTGACATCCGGTGCGTTGTATGAGAATGCTCCCATGCTCCATACTGTGAAGTTGTTGTCGTATATGTTCAGATTTGTTGAGTTCCATGTTGTCAGTGTTCCCTCAAAGTAGCCAGACTGCTGGAATGAATACCATGAACTGAATATTCCATGTTCAACCTCAACGTTTGAGGAGTTGTATATCCACATGTTCATTCCGTTGGAAGTAGGAAGACCGTAGTAACCTGCTAGGAAGCCCCCCACTCCAGTATACTGGACATTCATTGAGAAATTCTCTATGTCTACGTACACATTTGTGTTGTATATGAGGACGCCAGGGAAAGCGGGGAATACATAATCATTAATCTGTCCGAAAATTGTGTTCAACATACCAGCATGGGCATCGGCCATAATGACGTATGGTGAGGCTGATGTGCCTGCTCCTGAAGTTGCAACCAAAGCAGCCTGAGCATTTCCGTCAGCTATGATCGGTGTGTAGATTCCCATTGTTGCGTTGCTTGTGAAGTTCACATATGTATGACCGGTTGAATTCAATGATCCATCTGCAAAATTGTAGTAGTTAGAAAGGCCTTCCCATACGTATGAAGTAGACTTTGGCAGATAATACACAAAGTTCTTTCCGTAATTGACAGAGGCCCAGTTCCAGAATCCCTGTGAAGCTAATGCTGAAGATTGAGCAACGAACATATATGAGTTTGTTCCATGATTCAATTTAACATTGTATGTATTGAATGTTGAATTTGTTTCATTCCACATACCGTAGACCAATGAAGGCCCGCCTGTGAGTATGGCTGTTGTTCCAACATAATGCACATCAACACCGACAGATGTTTCTCCTGTTTCTGATCCTATGTCATATGCATTTGGCACATTCTGGAATGTTTTGGTTGTTGTGTTGAAATACATGAGATTCATGCTACCGGATATGTTCATGATGGTTGCTGTGCTTCCTCCGCCTGGTCCGCCAACCATTATCTCTGCATCATAAGGTATGAATCCTGTTGGTGTCAGATTTGTTCCACTCACTAAGTAGTGAAGTGGTGCTGCGTTCGTTGAAGAGTTGAAAACTGCCTGATCATATGTTCCACTGACAACTCCGGTTTTTCCCTGAACACCGGTCAATGAATAGTTGAAATTCACTGCCTGTCTTCCGCCTACGAGTGATGTGTTAAGATACAGGTTGATACTGAGATTCGCGTTTGAAAGCTGATATGTTGGGCCAAGGACTATGTATGCGCCAGTGTAGGGATTCTGTACTCCTGAGCTGTGGTATATGGCGTTTTGTGACCAAGCTACTGAAGATGAGGAGAAGTTCCATATGTTCAGATCGAAAGAAACCTGATGTGTTCTTGCAGAGTAGAAGATAACATTCTGTGTCCACATTGCATAACTTGAATTTCCAAACAGATTAACGTTATTCAAAACTGCATTGAGCTGGAATGTTACACCCTGTGGTGCTCCATCAGCCAGATTCATTGTCTGAAGCTGTGTGAGGTTGATGTGTGCTTCTGCAGCAGGGAAAGTGTAGTTTTGTGTACCTACTACTCCTGACTTGTTGTAGAGGCCATAGAAACCTATACCCATTGGTGCAGGTGACTGTGAATAACCGGGTGTTATGTGTCCTGCCCTGATTCCACTCACACTTGCAAAGTTAGGAAGAAATACGTACTTCAGAGGTGTGTTGCTCTGGTTTGCCAACTCTATGGCTCTGTGAGCCAGCTGGCTTCTTGAAATACCTGCTGAGGGGCTTGCTGTACTCCCAGATACAGGCGTAATAGTTTTCCCTGTGTTAACAACTGCTGGTGCGACGTTTTGTGACGTTGCAGCGGATGAGTTATTATGCAAAGGGATAACAAAAAGCGAGCCTGCTATCATAAGAGCAATCAAAAAAATTGCCAAAATTGCTTTTTTGTTGTCCATTGAGATTTGAAGTAGATTATTATATAAATATATTACTGACTGCGAAATTGCTTATATACCGCACATTAACTACCTTAATGAATTTCATTTGCGCATGAACATTAAAATTTTGGAATGAGGGAATCATGCTCACTTGAAACGTGGCCCGTATTTTGAGTACATTTCCCTCAGGGTCTCATCATCAATATGTGTATATATCTCAGTGGTTCCAATGCTGGAGTGGCCCAGGAGTCTCTGAATGAATCTTATATCTCCGCCATTTTTCAGTATCGTGGTTGCAAAGGTATGCCTGAGCGTGTGCGGAGTCACTTTTCTTCTTATTCCTGCTTCCCGGGCAAGATTCTTTATCATTCTCTCCACACTGACGGTGCTGTATTTTCCCTTCTTCCTGCTCACAAAGAGAAATTCGCTGCTTCTTCCCTGTTCTATCCTCCATCCTATGTAGTCTGTCAGGATTCCTGAGACGGATTCCGGTATGAGAACAATTCTTTCCTTATCCCCCTTGCCATTTTCTATTTTTATGGAGCCTGTTGTCAGATCTACTGAATCAACCTTCAGAGAGCAGATTTCGCTCACCCTCATTCCCGTATGTATGAGAAGGTTGACCATTGAAAGCAGAGTGATATCCCTGCTGCTTGCTTCAAGGAGTTTTTCAATTTCAGAATTGTTGAGATATACAGGTATCTTCCTTGTTCTTCTGGGGGCCACAAGATTTGGTGGAGGTGACATTCCAAGTGTCCTGTACATGCATCTCGCTGCCTTGATTGCCAAATACTGGCTGTTCTTTGAATACTTCTTCTCAGTTGCGAGATAGAATTTGTATTTTTCTATGTCTTTTTCAGTGCATTCCGATGGAGTCTTTCCGGTGAACTGAAGGAAGAGGGATGACAGGAACAGATACTGCTTTACAGTGGCCTGGCTCCTCCTTTCAGAAATAAGTTTCTTCCTCATTGTTTCGAGATCAGCTTCCGGGGATGATTCCATTTTATTCATAATATGTGAAGTAAGCATAAAAAATTATGCAAAGCCTGAAAAAAACGGATACGTTTTTATGAGGCAACCGGATTTTCTTTCATGAAGGGATTTGTCATAGAAAAATTTGGACTGGAGAACCTCAAATTAATGGATGTGGAGGAGAGCGGAGAGGGGATAAAAGTTAAGATCATTATGGCTGCAATCAACCCGCTGGACTATAATCTTGTGAACGGAAAGGTGGTGTATGGTGTCTCTCCAATGCCCCATATAGCAGGTTCTGAAGTTATTGGGGAAATAATGGAAGATGGCTTATCTGTAAAGAAGGGCCAGAGAGCCATGATATACAACAGGATTTTTGATTCTTCCTGCAGGATGTGCGTTTCCGGAAATGAACATCTCTGCATTCACGGAGGACTCTGGGGTGTGGGAACAAATGGAGGATTCCAGGAATACGTGAGAGTTCCTGAAAAAAACCTTATCAAAATACCTGATCATGTGACGGATATACAGGCAGTCTCAATTCCCATTGCTGCCCTGACTGCATATCATGCCTTAAAAAGATCCAATGCACATGCCGGGGAGAAAATACTCTTCTATGGAGCGGCAGGGAACACAGGAATGCTGGGAATGCAGATTGCAAATATCATGGGGCTTGATGTTTACGGTGTTTCCAACAATGAGATTGCAAAGGGATATGGAGCAGTAAAAATTTTCAGAAGAGATGAAATACCGGAAGACTTCACTGCAGACATAGTCATCAATCCAATGGGCGCAGCAGTTTTCCAGGATTCAATGAATCACCTTTCAAAGGGTGGAAGGCTTGTAACATTTGGAATCCTCACTGGAAGGAATTCTGAAATTGATATTGCCAACATCTACACTTCAGAAAAGAGCATAATTGGCTCAACGGGTGGAACAAGGCAGGATCTTGAGGAACTTCTGGAAATAATGAGGAATCATCAGATAAGGGTACCGGTGGACAGTACCTTCAGGTTTGAGGAACTTGTTTCTGCCCTGAAGAGGCATGCTGAGAAGCATTCGGGAAGAATCATAGTGAAATACTGATCAGATATTTTTCAGGATTCCAATCCTTTCCCTTATATTTCCACCATATATGTAAGAGGCAGAAACAATAATATCCGTACCGCTTTCCTTCAGCAACTTTCCCGTTATATCCGTCACTCCGCCATCCACCTCTATACCCACATGAGGAGCAATTTCATCTATGATCGCCCTCAATTTCCTGACCTTTTCAGGCGTTGATTCTATGAATTTCTGACCTGAAAAACCGGGATACACACTCATGATCAGAACCATGTCAAGCCTTGCAAGAAAATTCTTCAGCACATCAACTGGCGTATCCGGATTGATGACCATCCCGATCTGCTTTCCCATTTCCTTCACTTTTTTATGAACGGTATCAAATTCGAATGGCGTTTCATAATGAAAATACAGGAGATCTGCACCGCTTTCGGCAAAACTCTCCCAGTATTTTCCAGGATCAAGGATCATCATATGAGCTTCCAGATTGATATCTGTGACCCTCCGTATGGCCCTTACGAAATCTGCCCCTACAGTTATATTGGGCACAAAATTGCCATCCATTATGTCAATGTGGAATGAATCTGCTCCTGCATCAACTGATTCAAGAATCTGTTCCCTGAGAATTTCAAGCCTGCAGGATATTACAGATGGTGATACCTTCATCTTTTAGAATTGCAGAACTGTATTTATTTTTTCCATTATAATATGGGAAGAACTTCAAAACCCGAAAATAGGTGTCATGAAAGAAGTTTTGTTGACTTTGATATCATTGCAATATTCCCTATAACTCTTTCCATGTCTTCATGCGTGAACTCATGTGCTTTCTTTGATCTTCTCTCCATATTCTTCAGCTTTTTTTCCCTGAGTGATTCGAACTTTTTCTCCTCAATGAATGCCTGATTCTTTGCAAGCATGTTGTATATGATCACAGCAAGTTTCCTTGCCATAGCTATCAGTGATCTGTTTTTTCCTATTCTCTTCTTCAACTTCATGTATGATTTCCTGAACATGGGAGAAAGCTTGATGAGTGTGTGGATGGAATTCACTATGAAGAATCTCAATACAGAAGGGCCCATTTTGGTTATCTTTCCATACGATTCAACAGATCCTGACTGATCAATCCTTGGCACCAGGCCCGTGTATGATGAAAAATGATCTGCATCAGGGAATCTTGTTATATCACCTATCTCAGAATATATGCCAAGTGCAGTGTAATAGTCTATGCCAGGTACGGACATGAGTATTTTCACCTCAGCAATATCCCTTCCCATGGATGCCATCTGATCCTGGACTTTCCCGATCCTTTCAACAAGATTGCTGTATTGTCCCATCATATCCCCAAGTACAAATTTATCTGATTCTGCCAGTGATCGTGATTGATCAAGTATCTTTTCAAGTGAATGCTTCCCGAATATGTCTGATGCAGTTATAATTATGCCATTCCTTGCAAGAAGTGCATGAACCCTGTTCTTCAGTGCAGTCATGTCCTCACCAAGCGATCTCCTGTATCTTATCATGGTTCTGAGGTCATCTATCTCCTTTGTGGGAAGATAGGATTCAGGAAGTTCACCCATTCTCAATAGTTTTGCAAGATTCCTTGCATCATTCCTGTCAGTCTTCTTTGTTGATCTGAAGATGATCCTGAGGGCCTTCGGATTCGCAAGATGTATCCTGAAGCCATTATCCCTCAGCAATATTGCAACGTATTTTCCTGTGGTGGATGATTCAACTGCAATCTCTGCATCTTTTGGGTATTTTTCCATGAAACTGTTCCAGTTTTCTTCTGTATTGTTCATCTTGTATTCTTCCACTATGTTTCCATCTCCATCTGTCACGCAGATGGATTCACTAAGTTTATGCGCATCAATTCCTATTATCATTCTGCCACCTCACGTGGTAATTCCGGGAAATATATTGGCCGGTAACACACTACTATCCGTCTCTTTCGAGGCATGGTGTCGGTCCGTAAACTGTCAACCTATGATACGGGTTCGAAACCCAAGGAACAGATCGACAGCCTTTCCCGGACCCGTACTCCACACGTTATGGAATACGATCAAAAAACTTCTTTCATAGTAGTGAACAGAGGAGGCTTTAAAGCAACAGATATAAAATGGTATAAATAGTTGTTATACATATAACTTAACATGGAAAAGAAAACTAAAGTTGGGCCAAAAGGCCAGGTAGTCATACCTAAGGAGATCAGGGATAAAATTGGCATAAAGGAATACTCTGAAGTTATAGTGGATGTTTTCGATGATTCAGTAATTATAAGGAAACTGAAACCAGAATCTGTTTCATATGTTGATTATTATAGCACAACTTATTCCAGGAAGCTTAAAAAGAGAGTGGACATTAAAAAAATCACTGAGGAACAGTATGAAAGGAACATATTACATTGACTCAAATGTTTTCCTGTATCCGGTTTTATACGAAGATCTGGAAGAATCTGAAATCGCAAAGAAAATACTCGCACAAATCGAGAGCAAGGATATACAGGCTTACACCTCAACTTTGACCTGGGATGAGGTTGCTTATGTTAGTGAAAGATTGCTGGGCAGAACCGATTCTGTTGAAGTGAGTAAAAAGTTCATTAATTTCCCCTTCCTTCGTTTCATACCTATGGATGATGAAATAATGAGAAGAAGCCAGGTAATCAGAGAGAAATATCATTTAAAACCAAGAGACTCAATTCATCTATCATCCGCAATCGAACGAAATATCAATGAGATCATCACTGATGACGCGGATTTTGATGGAATAAAAGAAATAAAAAGAATTCCTTTAAAATCATGAAATTGCTTTCCGATTTTCCTATTCATGATTAAAAATCAGGCTCACCAAACTTCCCTGCCAATATTTTTTCATTGACAGCGATATCTCAATTGAAAAGTGAAAACAATCATAAGGATCGGAAAAAAACTATAAAGCGCATAACTGCCATCAAATCCTAATAGATATAAAATAAAATTTTTCGCTGAAACATATAAATAGGAAAACATGTATACAAATTTATGACCTCAAAGAATGACACAATATCTGGAAAGGATCCTGAAGAGGTTATGAAAAAAATAATTGCGAAGTTGATTAGCACAAAACGCAGTATGATTGTAAAATATGAAGAAATCAAGGGAAAAAGCCACTACGACAATGCCATCAGAATCCTTGAGGATCTTATAGTGATGGAGAAAAGGGACATACAGATACTTGAAAATACAGAGAACACTCCTCATATCAGGTACTCTCTGGCCTCAGGAAAGGAATCTGATTATGAGATTGTGGATCATATCATAGGAGAGAGTGAGGAGATGAAGGGAGATGATCCGAGATCGATTCTTGCATGGAGCATTAACCAGACAGATGAAATTTACAAGATTGCGCAGATACTCAGTGAGGATTATGAAGACATGGAACTCAGCCTCCTGCTCAAAAATATAGCCGAGAATGAGATAAAGAGAAAGAACAGGCTCAGCAAGCTGTACGACGACATAGTCAACATGGACTATTGGTAATATTTTTTTCCATCTTCAACAGAAATTTCGCTCTTAAAGCAGAAAATATCAATATTTTTGATAAAATTAATGAACTATAAGATTTTATACCTGCATGGAAAGGGACATCCTGAAGGGTTCGACCGGCAGAACCATGAGGATTTTTATTTCTCTTTATCCCGTTTTCAGGAGATTCCAGAAGGACAGGAAAGAAGCCAAAAGGAACAGTGACGAGGCATGGAATTACAGGCGGGAAAGGAACGGGATGGTTGCTGTGGAGAGATTCATAGAACTGGGGCCCACTTTCATAAAATTGGGCCAGATACTTTCCGCAAGGCCGGACTTACTCCCAAAGGAATATGTGAGATCCTTTGAAAAACTTCAGGACAGTGTCCCTCCCGCTGATTTCAGGCTTGTCAGGCCCATTATTGAGAAAGAGATCGGAAAGATAGATGAAGTGTTTGAAAGCTTCAACCCGGATGCCATATCAGGGGCATCCCTTGGGCAGGTCTATGTTGCGAGATACAATGGAAAAGATGTTGCGGTTAAGGTGAACAGGCCCGACGCAGAGTATATTGTGAAGAGAGATCTTGTGATTCTTGGGAGAATACTGAGATTTGCAAGGGGAAGGATAGAGAATTTCCTTTACATCAGCATCTCAAGCATAATGAAGGAATTCAGCGTGAGAGTCTTCGAGGAACTGGATTACAGGAAAGAGATGAGCAATGCCAACAGGATAAGGAAGAATATTGAGGGCAGGGAGAGAATCATTATTCCTGAGGTCTATGAGGAAATTTCCACGTCAAAGGTACTGGTGATGGATTATGTTCCGGGCATCAAGATCACTGACAGGAAAACGCTTTTGGAAAAAAACATAGATGTGAAGAAACTTGCCATGGATCTTGACACAGCCTTCATCAGGATGCTCCTCAGGGATGATATATTTCATGCAGATCCTCATCCCGGAAATATCTCCGTTCTTGATGATGGAACCATGGTGCTTTACGACTTTGGAATGACAGGAGACCTGAACGATAAGACCAGATATCACCTGCTCTCGCTCTATGATGCAATGACACGGGGAGATGTGGATCAGATGGCAGACGCACTCATAGGGGTGAGGGCCCTCTCCCCTGCGGCAAACAGGGGAGTAATAAAGAGATCCATGGAGATCGCCATGGAAGGGCTTGCAGGAAAGAGGGCAGAGGACAGTGAAATAAGGCAGCTGCTTGAAATAGCGGATGGCGTTGTTTTTGAATTTCCCTTCAGGCTTCCCACATCGCTTGTTCTCTACATGAGGATGAGTTCACTTCTTGAAGGAATATGCCTGACACTTGATCCTGAGTTCAAGTTTGTAAAGGTGCTGCGGAAACTGTTCATGGATGAGGGCCTGTTCAAAGAGCTTTATGCAAAACAGATTGGGACATTCCTTGAAGAGGCAGTAAGATCAGTTGAAGCGGGAGTTGCAATACTTCCTCTTCTCAAGAGGGAACTTGAGAGCAGGGAAGAGGCAAGGCCCCCTGAGAGAAAAGCGAGGCTGGAAATGGCCCTTGCGGGCGGATTTGTTTTTATTGCGGGAATATATGAACTCAGATACCAGTTCCTTCCGGGAACATTCATGATATTTGCAGGAATCGTTCTAATGGCTGCATCCATGAGAAAAAAGTGAGTTGGAATAATAATCTTTCTTAGTAAATTATATAATTGAAATAACAATTACGGTCCATGGTGAACGAATTCCTTGAATCCCTGACTGGTGGCTACACACCCATCAAGATAGTGAGATTTGCGGTAATGGTGTGTGCACTGCTTGATTCTGCGGCCCATCTCTATGCAACTCCCGCGGCATATCCCCTGATCACATTCTGGCTTGAAATAGAAGTTGCAGCTTTCATAATCATAGGTATTGTATTTCTCCTGGGTTTGAAAATGTGGTACATCCCCTCAATACTCTTCACGATTTTCAACCTGCTTGTCTACCTCATTTCAGGAGTTGTGGCAATTGCGCCATTGAACCCTACAGTGCTGTCCGGGCATGTGGATTTCCTGAATTACAGCTTTGGAAGGGCATTCTCCCTCGCAACATGGATATTCATAATAATTGTTGGAACGCTGCTCATAGACTATGACAAGGGTTCAGCCCTCAACACACTTCTCAGGAATGACGAGAACTGATCGGATGGATTATGAATGCCATATACCCGAGAATTGCGGCAGAAGTCCTGACGATCCAGTGAAAATTAACATCCTTTATTGAAAAATAATCTTTTTCAATTTCTTTCCATATATCTTTATTTTTCCTTTTGAGCTGGGCCCTTCCATAGCCATTCCAGAATGCCTGTTTCATTAATCCCCTCATGGATTCCCTTGCATTGTGCGTTACCCTGCAGTCATTGCAGAAATATGCCCTGGCCCCTGAATTTATCAGCCTAATATTGAGATCAATGTCCTCTGCAGTTATGAGTGATGTGTCAAAACCGCCGACTTTCAGAAACATCTCCCTTCTCACTCCCATGTTCATTGAGGGCAGTGTGACCTCATGATCATGATAGAAAAGCTTCACCCTCTTCAGTGATGCATAATTTCCAGAACCGGATGTTTCCGTCAATCCCCATACAAGATCATTGCTCCCGAGAGAGGATATCATGCACGAGGCCCAGTTCTCTGCAGGAACTGCATCACCGTCTGTGAAGAGAATATAATCCGCAACGGACATTGAAACACCGATGTTTCTCCCTTCACCCCTCGTGCATTCCTTTACCGTGTATCTGACACCTTTAGGCTCAAATTCCTTCAGTATATCATGTGTACTGTCCGTGCTCCCTGCATCCACAACAATGATTCCACAGTGCAAATCCTGCGATACAAGGCCGTTCAGGAGATTGCGAAGATTTTTGCCCTCATTCAGGACAGTTATGACTATGTCCCCATCCTCTTTTCCCATCTAAACCCAGTCAGCCCTCTGAGCCTCTCTCTCTTTCTTGGTCTCTTTCTTGTACTTCTTATAATGCTCCTTGCATAGATGTACCTTGGTCAGTTTTGAGTCAAAGGAAAACACCTTTGAGGCAAGATCCGCAGGAACTGTTTTGTGGTTATCTTCTTTGCAATCTCTCACCTGACATTTCTTATCTTCCGGCATATCTCTGTATAAACGAAATGCCATAATAATAATTTCCATAATGCCAAAATTTTGCGAACCGGGCATCCGTTTTGACAAACGGCAATTTTGAAGAACTCCCAATTTGCTCATGGCCGGTAACAGTTATGCGGAATGGTGAAACGTTCCGGCTATCATAACATGGAAATAACATGGAAAAATCATGCAAGTGGAGAATGCCCGGAGTAAGCCCCCTTCTGTTACCCTGCATTGCAGGCTGGCAGCATTCGACTAATGGCCTTTCAGCCTTCGTCCTACCCGATCCTCCGGGTGGCATCATCGGATCCGTTTGGACTTTCTCCAGCCAGGGCGGCTGTCCCATCGCCACAATGAAAATGTCATCCCTGCGGAATCATCCTGCTTCAAGGGGCGTATCATTTCTTTTGCCGTAGCCTTCCCTCTCGGGAAATGTGCTTCTGCTCAATGGCCTCCACCTCAGGAGGGGGGACTTTCCTCACTCCTAAGAGCGTGAGCTGCCCTCGGGCTTTCTCCACATAAGATATGGCAATTCACATTAATAATCTGTTGATGCTCTCCTGAGTCCCACTGGCTGCGCATTAACGCACTGATAAGAATTTCAGGCAATTGAATGTACCATTGCATATGTACCATAAGCTAGTTATTTTTATTTTTGATGAAAACCCATGGACAAAACAATAATGGCCATGGTTGCCGTATCTCTTGTCATTCTTGGAGGTGTACCTCTGGCTATGGCTTCCAGCGGAACATCACCAACCATGTCAGTGAAGACATTTGGCGATTTTGCTGTTTCCTACAGTAATGGCACAGGATTTATAGGAACTGTAAATTACACGGGAGAAGACTACTCAACAGTGCTCAGCGACGGAATATTCCTCAATGGGAGTTCACCTGCAACAACTGCACTTTTGAACCAGACATCTTTTGACAATAACAATGCATCAATGTTTGGAGTAGAGGAACCAGCTGGATTTGGGGTTATAACATATGCCAAGTCCACATCCGGGGCCAACATCAGCATTCATTCTATGGCATTCATTTCACTTGCAAAACAGAACGTTTCATTCACGAACATGATCTCAGGAACACCTGCAGGACAGGAATTCAGTGTTTTTTCAGGCATGGGAATTAATGTGAATATTTTCACAGTCCAGACTACAAGCTTCACGGGAATACTTGTGGTGGACGGGCATTCCTCAATGAACATGATGACACGCACGGTATCAGCACGGATGAATGCAACCGCCACTCCTTACCCACTCTTCGCAATATTCATGACGTCCGGGGATATCAGTGAGAAAGTGGCCCAATATGAGGCTGGAAAAGAGCAGTTCAGGTACAATAACACAACAGGCCATGTTTCAGGCTACTTTGCAACATTCAACCTCACATCTGGCGGTTTCAATTCACTCTTCAACAACAGGACAAATACAGAACTGATCAGTTCATTATCGGTTTCGGGTAACGGAACCATAGGAAAGGGTTATGCAGTAAGCGATATGGCAATGAACACACCAATCATAAAGGGATCACTGCTTGTCTACGCAAACCAGAGCTATATCCTTGCAGTCCACAACAATCCAGCAATACAGTCAGCAGTTGCCATAGACAATGCAACAGCAACAATTGTTGTTCCAACGGGCAGCAACATATCCCTGTTTAAAACCAGAAGTGGTTCTCTTTCAATCAATGCATCTGCAATGTCATCCAACTTCACAGTTCAGGAAGACACTGTGATCGGGCTTGATCATGTGGTCAGGGCAGGAGCAATCAACCTTGTGGTATCAGGGGCAAACTTCACTGAACTCATAATGGTACAGGGAGGATCCGTGAATGTGAGCGGAAACACCATAAGAGTGAACAGCACGGGAATTGCAGTCATACATATGGTTGCACCGCCAGGACTTGATCATGCACAGTCTGCAATCAGGAGAGCAATACTCAACGGAAAGATTTCAGATCAGCTGTACTTCAACGGAACAACCTCGCTCAACAACATGACACTGGAATTCAACTCATCAGTCTCGCTGAACATATCATCCCAGTCATCGGGCCATGCTTCCATAAGGGTCGGATCAAATAACGGAAACCACAGGGGAACAGACATAGTCATATTCCTTTCAAACCAGTTCCTGAAGGGTTCCACCACAGTGAAGATTACCTTTGACAACCAGTCCGTGGCAGTCAGTGCTGACTCGCAGATATTCAACGTGACAAGCGCAACAAGTGCTGCCTATGCAGTGTTCAAGACACAGAATGGCCTGCTGGTGGTATTCCACATACCGCACTTCTCAAACCACACCATAGGAATCTCAGCAGTCCCGTCAACAACCACGAACTTAACTTCAGGTGGACTGGGCCCATACACACTGCCTATCCTCGGAATAGGAGCAATATTGATTGTTGGAGTTACAGTGGCCATGCTTGAGAGAAAAAAGAAACCAAAAAGTGAAGAGTGATCTTCACACTATTTTTTTAAAATTTCAACATATCTAGCATATTTTTTTTCAGTTATGAGTTCTGCAGCTTTTACGGGTATGTAAAGGATATCGTTTTTGTGAAGGTAAAAATCACCTATGGAAGTGGCCACCGGCAGATACTCTGCAGTCACTGAGACCAGCCTCATGGGATCTGTGTCCACAGCCATCTCTTTCCCTGGCTCTGTTTTTTCATGTTCAGGCACCAAATTGACTATTTCCCCGACAGGCTCAATCTCCTCTTTTTGAGGTATATTTTTGACCTGGATCAGCCCGTCAATATAGAGGGACATCCTGTTGTGCATGTCCATTATGAAGACCTTTTCCTGGGACGTGAGCCGATCCATTATGCTTGAACCGATCTCAAAAAGGGAATCCCTCAGTATCTTCTCATATCTTTTCAGCAGGAAGTTCCTGAGATTTTTCTCTATAATGTCCCTCTTGTCCATGACCTTCCTGTACATATCAATCCTCTCAGGTGATATGTTGCTCCTTGCCATTTCATCAAGAGATTCTATTGCTTCTCTTGCCCTCTCGTAAAAATTTAGCTTGATCTTCTGAATCTGGACTGTTGCGGACTCCTGACGGTAATAGTCTCTGATCTCTCTCGCAACTTTGTCAATTTCAGAAGCTGTCAGGGTCATATATATCTCATATATTTTTTGAGTAGTTATTCTTTATCATATCCTGAAGGAATTTTCACCAAAGAGTCTTTCCGGAATGCTGAAAAATGCTTCCCGAAGAAGTTTTTCCCCTTTTTCTCCGAATTCCTGCCTGATCCATTCTGCCCTTTTCGGCACTGCATCTGCAGGGAGATATTTTCCCGGATTAGTGGGATCATTTATATGATCTGTCTCAAGCATGAATGCCTTTCCCGAATCCATGGAATCACGTATTGCACTCCTGTTTGCAGGTACGGAAAAGACAAGATTCGAATCCAACAGCAGTGCCTGAGGCATTGCATGATGCTTTACCACCATTTCCGGCTTCATTCCGTTTTTCACTGCCATTGTTTCGATCTCCCGTGCACCATCGGCATTCAGATCCTCAGTGTGCAGTATCACGGGAATATTGCTGTCTGAACATTGAATGAATGCATATTCCATCACCCTGTTGCATGCAGCAATTATTTCGTGATCGACAGGGAAATGGGGCCTCCCGATTTCACCCACTGCATTTGCCTTACCCTCCCTGCAGAGTTTCACCGCAAGATCTATTCCTTTCCCTGCCATCTCCTCTCCTTCAGAGATATCCTTCCACAATGTGAAAATGTCAAGCGGGTAGGGGCCAATGGTTATGATCACATCAATGCCCGATCTCTCTTTCACATCCTTCGCCATCCTGATGTGTTTTTCATAAAGATTCGCATAGTGATCTGAAGTGGCATCACCATGAACAGGCAGGTTGGTCAAATTGAGAGAAGTCCCTCCTGCTTTCCTGAAGATCATAACACTGTTCATGTAATCATTATGGAAGTTGAGGTGGAAATGATTGTCAAAGATTCTTTCCATTTACGGCTCTCCGTGCATTGAGTCAATGGTGCGGGGATTAATCTATGTTTTCATGCATCGGAACATTGCTTAATGCCGGGAACTGCAAGATATGGATTCAAGCTAAAATTGCCACGGAAAATCGTGCCAAAAAATTAGAAAAGATTTATTAGACAGAGAGATTAAGGGTTTACAGTGATAAAATGCAGCAGGGACAGATGGCATATGATAGAGCTATAACAGTTTTCTCTCCTGACGGTAGACTATTTCAGGTAGAGTATGCGAGAGAGGCCGTAAAAAGAGGTTCAACTGCACTTGGATTAAAATTCAAGGACGGTGTTTTGCTGATGTCTGAGAAAAGGGCAAGAAGCAAACTCATGGAACAGAATTCCATGGAAAAGATCCAGCTTATAGATGATTTTGTCGGTTGCGTAACCTCCGGACTTGGAGCAGATGCCAGAGTGCTCATAGACTTTGCAAGAATCGCCACACAGCAGGAAAAGGTCACATACGGATCAGTTGTTAACGTTGAAAACCTTGTTAAGAAGGTTGCTGACCAGATGCAGCAGTACACCCAGTATGGTGGTGTCAGGCCTTATGGAGTTGCCATAATATTTGCAGGAATAGATCAGGTGGGCCCAAGACTCTTCGATCTTGATCCGTCAGGCGTCATAAACGAATACAGGGCCACTGCCATAGGTTCAGGCAGAGACCAGGTTCTGAACTTCCTTGAGAAGGAATATTCACAGGATCTTGACGAGAACAAGGCCATAAAACTTGCTTTCAACGCCCTGAAATCATCCCTTGAAGAGGGTGGCGAGATGAAGATTCCGGAAGTTGCATCCATAAGGCAGGATGGAATTTACAGAATTCTTACGAAAGAAGAGATAGAAAAGAAAATATCCTGATATTTTCCCTAAAAATTATGTTAGGGATTGGTAATTTTTCCAATACCCCAATTTCTCATAAAACTTTTT
>JAKAPZ010000032.1 GCA_021822985.1 Thermoplasmata archaeon
TTTCAATATCCACGACCAGGTTTCTGTATTCCATTGCAAGCCCATAAAAATCCTGAACTTCATCCACTGATGTGGAACGGTGCGTGAATATTCCATATCCTCCAGCTTCCATGAAGGCATCCAGATATTTCTTTATGCCAGATTTGTCCATATTTTTCGAAATATCTGTCCTGAACTCAGGTATGAAATTTCCCTCCTTCATTTCCAATGCTATTTTTGCTGCCTGATCTGCCGATGAAGGAACCACGGAACTGATTATGAATGGTTTCCACGAATTCTTCCTGAGATCCATGGTGTTGAAATTCACCATAGACCCTTAGCCAGAAAGCATAAAAATATTTTTGTGAAACGTATTACATTATCATGTTCAAGATAACCATAGCATCGTCCCCCCAGAGGATACTTGACAACAACCTTGAAAGAAGCCTTGCATACTTCCTTTCTGACATAGGATACATACCAAGGATGAACCCTGATACTGATATGGAGACCATAAGAAGATCAGCCGGATTCAGGCTTTTCATGGAGTGTTTTCTCAGGGAACCTGAAAAATACTGGGAAGTTGAGGAGATAATGGCACATCTTGGCATTTCAAGAACTACTCTGTACAGGCATCTTAACAAACTGAAATCCATGGATATACTGGAAGATGCCCATGGTGGAAGAAGCAAGAATTACAGGTTGAGAGGCGGAAGCCTTGATGCTGCATGGGCATGGGTGGAAATAAATGTGAAGATGACACTTGAAAGCTACAGGAAAATTGTGGAGCATGTCTGGAACCAGGCATCAAGCCACAAACCATGATTTTTCATTTTTACAAGGTTCTAAAAAATAGTAAAACGTTATTAAAAAGTAATGAATGAGGAAAGGTTGAAAATAACAGAGGCTAAGATATTAGCATTTCTGGAGGCACTGAGTAAGATGGATATGGTTGAAATCAAAAAAGGTGGAAAATACAAAGTCATTTCAAACAGCGGAACAGATGAGCCAATGATAACTGACGGAGAATTTTTTGGCTATACAATTCTCGGGGAAGAGGGTGCACTCGTTTTCAAGATCGAAGGCAACAACCCCGGTCTGAGGCTTATACCGGTCTCAAACCTTATTGCCATAGAGTTTGGCCTTGATGAGATAGTCACGGAAAAGAAGAATTCCAAACCAAAGGAAACTGTAAACTATATAAGCTGAGTTTTCCTGAAAATGCTGTAACTGGGGCCCTCACTGCTGAGGACACTTTTCATGAAGACTATTTCCCGAACGGGGGCCTGTGGAATGTCAACATATTCATACATCTTTTCCAGATCAGAAACATACACAGGAGTCCTGAACCTGCATATTGTTAAATGCGGCTTGAAATTATTTCCGTTCCATCTGTGCCTGCCATTCTGGAAAAGTTCCTGATTCATATCCAGAATCTTGTTTCCATTGACTGCCATCACAAGAACCCTCGCTTTTTTTCCTTCGGGAAAATGGCTGATTCCCATTACTGAAATAGCCGAGTTCATGAATGCTTTCACGTTCATGCTGTCCCATATATCCGAAGCCCTATCCTCTGTGATATCCTCGAAGAATTCTATGGTTATATGCATGTCCTCAGCCCTTGCCATTTTGGCATTTTTCCCGTATTTTTCCTCTACGACTTTCATTATATCCCTCACAACAGGATCCGGTTTGTAGGGAATGGCTATGAAGCAGCGCATGCACATGTATTGGAAGGATGCTTAAATCACTGATCCTGTCCTCATCCTCAGCATATTTATACTGTTTCACTCTTACATTATCATGGTTAATGTGCCGGAAGGGCTCAAGTACGCAAAAACCCATGAATGGGTCAGGATTGAAAATGGAATTGCAACGGTTGGAATCAGCGATTTCGCCCAGCAACAGCTGACAGACATAGTTTATGTTGACATGCCAAAACAGGGTAAAAAGGTGAAAAGCGGGGAAAGCCTTCTTTCCATAGAGTCCGTGAAATCTGCAGAAGATGTGTTCTCACCTGTCTCCGGAGTTGTGGAAAGCGTTAATCCGGATCTTGAGATGAAGCCTGAGCTCATAAACAGTGATCCCTATGGTTCCTGGATTGTCAGGGTTAAGCTTGATTCAGAACCCTCCGGGCTCATGAATGCTCAGGAGTACAGGAAATTTATCGGTGTGCAATGAGCAGAAACGCCGATAATTTCTATTTCAAAGCCAAGGATCAGGGTTACAGGAGCAGAGCCGCATTCAAGCTCCTGGAAATGCACCGCAAGTATGGCTTCATGAGGGAGAACCTCACCATTCTCGAGGTAGGTTCATCTCCTGGCGGATGGACAGATGTCATCATGGGATGGAAACCTGCAAAATTAATATGTGTGGATATAGCGGGGCATAATTCATCTGAAGATCCTGTACAGATCAAGGGCGATATAAAGTATGATCTTACCTGGGAGAAAATATCCGGATATCTGGGGAATAACGGAATTGATCTGATACTGTCGGATGCCATGGCTCACACTTCTGGCCAGCACCACAGGGATCATGGGATGTCTATGGAACTATGCACAGCAATCATGGACAGGATTCCAAGATTCCTAAAGCCCGGAGGAACAGTTGTGATGAAACAATTTCAGGGAGACATGACAGAAAGCTTCATCAAAAAACACTCGCCTGATTTCAAGAAAGCGTTAAGGACAAAACCGCCTGCTTCAAGGCAGCAGAGCAGTGAGATCTACATAATATTCTCAGGTTTCCACCTCTGAGCTAATAGTGCTGCTCAGATGATTCTTCATTTCATATTCAATCACTGCAAGTATCCTCTCTTCCCCATTTTCCTTAAGGAAAGTTGATAGATTCTCTGTTATGGCATTCTGCCTTGCCTCCTCCATCTTCCGTATGGACGGATTGTCTTCCATCAGCTTTTTCCACTGCATGATAAATGTTTCAGGGGATGAAAGATCAAATGAGTGCCTCATCATTCTCCTCTTCCTTCTTATGTACCTGACCATGTCCCATACCCTGAAATTCTCCTCATACTTATCTCCAAAGGATTTCTCGTCAAGATCCAAACCATAGATGTCAACATCTCTTGCCTTGGCGTATATGACAGCCTGCGTGTATATTGGAGGCGGCATCTCCACTTCCCCAAATTTCGACAGGATTGTCCCATAAATGACTTCATAGTCTCCCATGGGAACAGTGAAAGGGTTGTCGATAAATTCCTTTAGGCCCGCAACCTCCTCCGGCGATATTCCCACGAGTATCTTCTGAGGCAGGAAAGAATAGAGTTCATCCTTCACAGAGGCCCCTTCATAGGCCAGTCCCTTTATGGCAAAAATAACCTCTACATTTTCTGATGGCTTTATGATTTCCATTTCTTACGGCCTTTCCATTCTTCTTGTTTTTCTTTCGATTGATGATGTGAGTCCGGATTCAAGTATTTCTTTTATGGAAACGACAGGGCATCCGGAAATGAAGTCTCTTTCGCTTGAAACAGTGGATATGATAAGAGGTGATCTTCCCATTACGTTACAGATGCTCCTGAGCATCTGGATATTGTTCATTACCTGGTCAGGAAATTCTGAAAGACCAGTGAGATATACATTCATGTCTTCTGAAGTCGCAACCGCATCAAAGGGAAATCTGTTGAAGAATTTCATTACAAGCCCCACTCCTGCAAGTGCAGAAAAGGCATTCATAAAGAATTTCTTGTTCACTGTGCCATTATCGTCGTTTATCTCCCCCCACTCTGAGGATATTTGCTTGAGATCCATTGGCTTGCTTATGTTTTCCCTTAGTATTTCTGTGAGCTTGCTGAAAACCTCTATGGTGGTGGAACTTCCTGATTCATAAAGTGATACTGACCTTCTGGAGAGTCCGATCCTGCTTGATATGTACCCAATGGAATATCCCTTTGTGAGCCTTGCGACCTGCATTCTTTCACCATCTATGGGAACATAGTATCCGCCTGGTCCTGAATACATGCTTGGCTTTATTCCCTTCATGTAATCCCTGAAGGTCCTGATGTTCATTATGGGCATCTTATGTCTGAAGTAAAGTACCCCATCCTCCAGCTCGCCCGCTCCGCTCTTGGCCCCTATGACTATGGCCATGATGTCCATGGACATCGTGAAACGCTGTATCTCTCTTGTGACATCTGTTTTCAGCGTGTCTATGTTATATACAACCTTAATTATGTATATTTCATCATCATTTTTCGCTATAATATCAAATGCAAAGCTGCTCTCGGAATAGAAGTCCGAGACGAGAAAATCATTCTCTAAAAATATTCTTGTAATTTCCTTTATGGTGTTGAGTCTGTAGTCTTCCACAGTGTATGGATGATTACAAACCATATATTTTAATTTTTTACTTTTTAGAGTGTCAAATTATGGTTGAAATTTTACTGCACTTCGGCAGGAAACCGAAATCAAAAAATACTTTCATAATGCAGGATTCTATGCGCCTGCACAACGTCCGCAACATCAGGAAGAAGATCGTCACAAGCACTCCTGATGAATTTTCCTGCAACTCCACCCTTTCATCCATCAGGATTCTTGGAATTCTCAGGGATAGGGAAATCTCACCGATGATATCGGTGAAGGAGGGTTAGCTGGAAATGCCGAAGATCTGGCCATGTTCACGGTGCAAGGATATCCCTTGCAGAGATATCTGATAAATCAAAGAAAATGGCTGATCTGTTCGGATTGAAGTTATTCCACAGGAACTTGAGGAATTAAGGTCTTGAAGGTGCCGAAAAATAGTAAATTATCTAATTAGTTCTAAATTAATGAAAAATGTATAAATATAGTATAATTATACTGGACAGTGAAAAATCATAGACAACGTTTACAAACGCATAAAAGAAGTGCTTTTGTCAAGGCTATTAATGATAAAGAAAGAAATCAAGATTTCAAAATAACTGTCATAAGTGCTATGGTTTGTTTGTAATGATAAGTGCAGTACTGCTGAATAAATATAAAGTAATCATTCTTTTTATCGTTTTTATGTTGATTGCTTCTCTGCCAACTTTAACTATTTCCTTGATCAAAAGTGGCCAGAACGATAGTGTTGGAAATATTAGCTACCTGAAATACCAGGAAAACTCAGGTATATACCTTTATAATAATGGCAATGGAACAACTTCTCAAGTGGTATTGGTATATCAGAAGAACTTCACATCCTGCTTTACATTATCTTTTGTTGGGAATGAAACAAAATTTACTGATACCGCAACCGGTGTTAATTTATCATCTCTAATTGATATTATATATTCTGACACCCCGACTTTTCCTTCTGATCCATTAAATAATCACACTGTTATCCAGGATTCAGGCAATAGTCTTGAAAAATCCCCGTACAGTTCTATTTTTGGTTACGTAAGTGTTACCAAAAAAACATTCGTATGTGGAATCTATGATAATAGTTTGGAAACTCTAGTTGTACTCACCCCGTATACGGAACCACAACTATGAACATCGATTACGCTTCCCTGAAAAACGGGAACCTGATGTATAGAAGTCATAGCTTTATTAACTTCAATGGGGGGAAAAGGATATATACTGAATGCCTCCAAAACAGTAGTTATTCCGCTATGTATGACATTCTTGGTGGAACTACTATTCTGTCAGAGGTGGCAAATCATTCAAATAACTCAGAAAACTTCATTCTTTCAGTAGGTTCAACCATTACACTTGTGAGCACAAACGTTCAGTTCACACCAGTTATTTCACATTATCTTGAGTATGGCATATTGACAGGGAGCATATTCCTCGTTGCAAGTGCCTTGTTTTACTATGGCAGAAGCAGGAAGTGGAACATGTACCAATCGATGTTCTTTCCGGTGGTTGCATCCATAATGATGATGATGTTTATACTTCCATATACATATGTTTATTATTTGCTTTAGGAAACTACTGGTGCAATCATGATAGAACTGGACAATGTCTCAAAAAAATTTAATAAAAAATTTTTATTTAAAAATTTATCTTTCACTTTTGAAAGAGGGAAAACTCTCATCATTGGCCCAAATGGAATTGGGAAAACCACCATATTGTCGATGATGTATGGAATGACAAAACCGAGCGGTGGTCATATAAGGTGCTTTGGATATGATTCTATAGGTGACTTCAGGAAAGTCAAAGAATTAATGTCTTATCTGCCTTCGGAAGGTCAGTTTCCCTCTACATTGAAATTTGCAGATATTATCGATTATTCGCTTTCGTATACTTCTGGAAACAATATATCATTTTATCTGGAGAAGTTGAAAGTAAATTATTTGCTTAACCAGCAGATGAGAAGGATGTCAAGCGGGGAAAAACGCCTATGTGCAATAGCTTTTACGCTTTTCTCTTCAAAAGATATCATTATTATGGATGAACCTCTAGTTAATGTTGACAGGGAAAGGCAGTTGATTGTCACAGAAATAATAAAATCGGAAAAAAAGAACATCATCATGACAACCCATCAGGACGATTTTGTTTATTCAGGAGATTTTCGTATAGTTAAAATTGCAAAAAACAAAGATACTCTGCTGTCAGAAATAATCACTTCAAATGCGATTAACAGGATTATAAGGATTTCAACCACAGAACCATCCGAAGTAAGCAGGATTCTGAAGAACTATTCAATAGATTTTGCAGTCAAAAATGATGAATTGATCCTGTCTTCAGAACCTGATATGAAAGTCATGGATGAAATTATGAAATATATTGTTTCTTTCAGGAGGTCGGTGGATTATTAAGAATTTAAAAAAGCTTTTCATCTGGTTTATAGCTTATTCTGCAAACACCATGGTTCTCCCTGTTTCATTCACCACAGCAATTGTGCTGACATTTTTCGTACCGCCGACAAACAGTGGAATTAGAACTGTAGCGGTATTTGCGACACTTATGTGCATCATATATATGATAAATTTCAATTTCAAATTGACAAATATGTATGAAAAAAATGAAGGATTCTTTTATTTTTCAGCTAACCTGTCAAGAAGTTCAATACTTATTTTGTTCACAATATCTGGGTTGTTGCTTTCCCTGCTTTTCCCCTTCATTATTCTGGATAATTCGGGAATAAATATTTCTTTTAATGTATTTTATGCTGTATTGCTGTATGTATTATTCTATTATTTTTTAATGCTGGGGACTTCTATTCTTTTCAGGAAACCTCAAATATCGATGTTTCTTGTTCTGTTTATCTTCATTTTGCCAATGTTCATGGAAAACTATCTGTCTTCCCTGAGTGAAATATTGCTGGTTTATGGGTTGACACCCCTGTCTCTTGCGGATTCTTCTATTGTTCTGAATTGGAGATTTTTCAATATACTGGCTGATTATGCAGTTTCTGCCCTAATATTTCTCATTGCATCTATCTCGATTGAAAGATGGAGGTCTTTTTCATGAATAAAATTATCCTGTTCCTGCTTCTTGCATTATCACTTTCCCTGGTTATTAATGGGATTCAGTATTCAGGATTTCAAACATATATTCCTCAGGACTTTCATTCAGATTTGAAGGTTTATCCGTTTGAAAAAGTCTCATTAACTGTGCTGTCAGACTTTAAGACTCCCGTTAATGTGTCTATAAACGGGCAAATTTATTCAATGAAAAGTGGACAGGTGCTATGGCTTAACGCTTCATATGGCTACGTGAATTTGTATATTCAGACTTATAAGGGACTTTTCATGCTGGAAGTGTCTGTTCACCAGGATCTTCTTTTAAAATATTTGTATGAATTTTCGGGTGGTTCCATGTTTTTACTTTTGTCGTCTTATGCAATTTATCAATATACCGGCATGCGAAAAACGCGTACTATAAATCAAAAGCCGTAAATGTTTCAAATTCCCTTTCGCAGTGGATGGAGTTATTTTCATTTTCCTACCTAAATATATTGGCATTCTCAAAGGGTGTTCCACATATGCAGGTTTATCTATGACTAAATTATATTGCATTGAATGGCTGAAAAAGGGAAGTTCATCGTTCTTGAGGGGATCGACAGATCAGGAAAGAGCACACTCGGAGATGGCCTCCACCATCACCTTGAAAACATGGGTATTGACGTGTATGTCACTGATGAGCCCACTCCATACTTCGACAGCAGATTCTCATCCCTGTTTGAAAAAGAACCTTCTCCTGAAAAAGAATTTCCTGTTCTCACATCCCTGTTCCTTGAAGACAGGGAAATCCACAATCAAATGATAAAAGAAAAACTGTCGGAGGGAAAGATTGTACTATGCGTGAGATATTCCATGTCAACCTTTGCGTATCAGGGTGTGTACTTCAGGAAATATTTTACTGATGATAATTCATTCTTTGACTGGATGCTTGCCTTCATGAAAATGTTTCATGTTGATCCCGATCTCACCATATTCATAGACTTTGACAGCAAAATGTTCGCAGACAGGGGAAGCAGGGGAAAGAGATACTTACTGTTTGAAAAGGAGCAGTACCTGACGGAAGTTTACAGGCTATACAGGATGTGCGTGGATAAAAATGCTCTTTCCAAGGCATATTTGAACATTCCCGGAAAGTTGAATATTGAAGAGATGAGGGAAATGGCTTTGAATGAAGTCGTAAAATTGATCAGAGAGTAGTTACAGTTACGGAATCCCCATCAAACAACACTGTATGTTCAGCCTGCGATATCATTGCGCCCTTATGCTCCTTCAGCACTGCGAAATGTGATATCTGCTTCATGAACAGATTCTTCTTCAGGTATTCCTTATAATCCGGCTTGACCTTTGCAAGCCATCTCTCTGCAAATGGGAGTGTGCTGAAATTATCTATGACAGGATCTCCTTTCTTCTCCTTTGTCCCGCTGAATATGTATATATTTCCCCCGGGCCCGTTGTGTATCATCCCAATGCCTGTTGATGCAAAGGGCTCTATGGCAATGAGCTGGTTCGGTTCAATCATTCTCCTGTTTCCGTCATCGTAGTTCGGTATAAAGATGGTGGAATGCAGATCATACTGTTTCATTCCATGGCCCCCAAGATTCTTCACAGGCTTGAAACCAAACGATTCAATTGTCTCTCCTATTGCTGCACCTATTTTGTTGATCTCGACAGATGGCCTTAGAACCTTCAGTGCAGAATTGAGCGCTGCTCTGGAACATTCTATGAGATCACTGTATTTTCCCTGGTTCCCAACTTCCACTGTTGCAGCATTGTCAGATATGTATCCCTCAACCTGCGCTCCGATATCCACCTTCACCACATCACCTGTCCTGAAGATCTTCGTATCTCCGGGTGAAGGCGTGTAATGTGCAGCCTCATTATTTATGGAAAGATTCAATGGAAATGAAGGCTGGCCCCCGTTTTCCCTTATGAACTGCTCTGTCTTCTCAGCAACGTTCAGGAGAAGTGCTCCAGGTTCGATGAGTGACTGTGCATACTCAAGAGCCATTTTACCAAGCTTACCGGCCTCAAGGGTTTTTCTTCTGACCAGTGGATCCATGAATCCTTATATGACCATCGAATTTATAGATTAGTCACTTTCGGTGTGTAAAAACTATGGTTTGCCGTAGACAAAATGAATCATGCGAGAGGCTCGCTTACAACAGGATCGATCTTTCTCCTTGTTATGGAAAATGAACATACGTTCGATCCTGTAGCTATGGTCTCCTTTGTGCAGGAGTCCATGCCGAAAATCTCGCTGAAGATCCTGTTTTCCCGATCGCAGATGTTTCTGTGCTTCCTTGCAAAGGAACTGATGGGGCATGATCCCTGAATCAGGGTGAATTCATTTTCGCCATCATATACAATCCTTGTTTTGTAGCCCTCAGAATTCCTGATTTTTGCGAATTCGGTTATCCTGTCTTCCATGGGAAAGCTTTCAAGATTTTCCTTCATGTATGATGTCACCCTTTCTGTATAATTGTCAATAAAACCAAGAAGTTTTTCCCTGCCAATTTCATTTTCTATAAAGTAAAGTGCCTCATCTCTCAGGTTTGGGTATGACTTGTTCCTGATCTGAAGTTCCCTCACTGATATCTTGCACACAGGCCTTCCCCTGCCGGATGAATGGTAATTCCTCTGGACATAGCCCTCCTTTTCAAGAGATATTATGTGCTTCAGTATTGCAGTCTTGGAGATTCCTGAACTCCTGCTTATATCTTCAAGTGACGGATTTCCGAGACTTATGATTTTTTCCAGTATGGATATGTCCGAAACAGTACAGCCATGCTTGGCCATGTATGTTTATTGTAAAATGGCTATTAATCTTTTTATATTTCATGTCATATTTGAATATCATTTTCTGCTGGTTGTCCACTATAATCGATTTATTATCAACTGATAATTTCTCTTTTCCCAACACACTTATAAATAGAATCTGGATATTGTGCTGATCAATATGACATGGTACAAAGTAGCTAAGGAAGACAGCATGAAGAATGGAGATCTCGCAAAGATCAGTGTGAACAACCAGGAGGTGCTCATTATAAGGGACGGGGATGAATTCTATGCCACTTCACATCTGTGCACCCACGAGGATTATGATCTCTCCGAGGCGTTTATGGATGATCATCAGCTCATATGCCCAAACCATTTTGCCACCTTTGATCCGAAAAATGGTTCAGTCATAAGCCCGCCAGATGGTGCGGGAGATATTTCCCCTCTTAAATCGTTCAAGACCATGGTAGAGAACGGCAATGTGATGGTAGAGATTTGATGAAAATTCTTGTGTTTGTGAAACAGGTTCCCGATGTGAATAAAATTTCATTCGACAGGAACACAGGAAGGATCATCAGGGAAAATGTTCCTCTCAGCATGAACTCCTTTGACAGGAGAGCGGTTGAAGAGGCCCTCAGGCTGAAGGAGAAGCATGGTTTCACTGTGGAAGTCGTATCCATGGGCCCCCCTCAGGCCATAGATGTGATCAATGAATCCCTGCGAATGGGTGCAGACGAAGGATTCCTGATCACCGACAGGAAATACGGCGGTGCAGACACATGGGCTACTTCATACATCCTCTCTGATTTTGCAAAACAGAGAAAACCGGATCTCATGATGGGTGGAAAATATTCCCTTGACGGGGAAACTTCACAGGTGCCTCCTGAAATTTCCAGGATGTGCGGTTACAGGTTCTTCTCCTCCATATCGAAAATAGAGATCCATGAGAGTGATGTATTGCTGGAGCAGGATTATGAACATGGCATATTGAAAATCAGGAGCAGTTTTCCCATGATGATTTCCGTCAGCGAGAAGATAAACAGGGCAAGGAAGATTGATGATTCCGTTCCTGACATGAAGGACAGGGTACATATTATTGATTCCGGGAAGCTTGGGCTGGATTTCAACGGCAATTCCGGCTCTCTCACAATTGTGGATGGAACGGAAATGCTTCAGGCAGGCAGAAATGCACTGAATATCACCCTTGATGAAGCGGTTGATATGCTTGAAAATGCCATTAAGGACAGAAGGAAAACGGATTCCATGGAAGAAATCAGAGTTGCAACTGACTTTTCCGGTGGAACTGCAATGGGAATTGCCCTCCTTGACAGGGATGTTTCCATGGAAATAGCATCAGAGGTTTCTAAAATTTCCATAAACAATAATTTTCTCACTGTGATGGCAGGGAATGTGCCACCTGAAAAACTAAAGGGCATGCCTGCAAATCGTTATTACCACATTGATTCCATGGATCCGTTTTCACTTTCAGGGGAGATTGGCAGGCTCATAGATGAGTTAAAGCCGGAATTCGTTATCTTCCCATCCAATTCCATTGGAAGGGATGTGGCTGCATTCATTGCGGCAGAGAAGAAACTGGGCCTCACTGCAGACTGTGTGGACATTAAATACGAGGATGGAAAACTTATCCAGTTCAAGCCTGCCTTTGGAGGGGGAATCATAGCAAGGATTCTGTCAAAAACCAGACCGGGAATGGCAACTGTAAGGCCCGGGATGTTCCAACAGGCAATTTCAAATGATGGATTCCAAATTCAACCTATACATGCTGAACCGTCCGGGTTATATGAAACACTTTCTGATGAGAGGATACAGGAGAGTTATCTTCCACTGAACAGTGCGGATATTGTCATTGGGATCGGAAGGGGCGTGAAATCCAGAGCCATAGTGGAATCCTTCGTGATGTTTTCAGGAAAATATGGCATTGGAATCGGTGGCACAAGACCCGTTGTGGATATGCACCTCCTTCCCAGACAGCAGCAGATCGGAATAACCGGAGTGGCCATTTCACCTGACCTCTACATTGCTGTGGGTGTCTCGGGAATGGATAATCATATGTCCGGGTTGAGGTACGCAGGGAAGATAATTTCCATAAACAATGATCCGTCAGCACCCATAAACAGGCTGGCAGATTATACCGTAAACGGAACTGCTGAGGAATTCATGAAAATTCTTGAAAAGAGATTCGCATGATGATTTGATCACCAGTTCCTGAAGAGCCTCTGCCTGTCTTTTTTTTCCAGATCCTCCTCGTATTTCTGGAGCAATATTCCTCCTATCATTGCAACGCCAGCCACAACCTGAGCACTGAGGTTCTGCACTCCGAGCCCAACCAGTGCAAACCAGAGGGCCATTGCTCCTGCGAATGCTGCAACATAAAGGCTCACCTTATTGAAACGGACATAACATATGAAGAAAATTATGATTCCCAACACTATAGCA
>JAKAPZ010000118.1 GCA_021822985.1 Thermoplasmata archaeon
GGCTAATGAGAAGCACATATAGAAGTAGATCTCATAGTTCCAGCGTTTTCCATACTGATCTGAATTCTTCAACTCATTCCCGGATGTTTTCATGATCTGCCTGAAAATTCTGGGTCTCGTTTTTGATCAATATGACAGCGTAGAAGCGTCTTTCCGGGAGATATTACCGCTCCTTGTCCAAGTGTATTGTATATGATACAGGAATCATAGGCCTGGTATGCGAACAGTTTCTTCAGTTTTCCTGCAATCTTTCCTGCGGGATATATGCCTGACTTTGGATCATTATCATGTTCGTCCGCTACTGTGAATGAAAGCGCAGATACACCATGTGACAGTTATGAGAAAGGCATCCAGATCAGCAATGAGGAGAGGTGGAAATTAAACATAAGGACGGACAAATTTCATGGACTTATGCTCTGAAACAAGTTCATCTACCACTTTTCCCATGGAATCCACCTTAAACTAAATTTCCAACTCCCTCAACTCATCATAAAATCTATGAGGAATGGCTATTCCTGGATATCTCATTGAAGTTTTGCTTAACAGGGGTGTGATCAAGATTATAAGATTTTCAAGTGGTGAAATGTAAAGTTATTGTATCCTGTATAAATCGCAAGAAGTGAACATTGTAGATTTTATCGATTCCACTGTAAAGAGAAATATGTACACAGATATATCAACAACTATCAAGAATGGATTGCCGGTGCTGACTGCCATAGGCCTATTTGCCTACTCAGAAATGTTGGGGGGACTGGGCAGAATCGTTGATGGAGAACCGGAAACAATAGTTTTCGGACCCGGACAATCAAATAAGAACTATGCCAAATACCTGTCCATGGCCGGAAAGTGCTACTCAAAATTGAACAGCAGACAGACCTATAAGATAATCAGGGGAGGGCTCATACATCGATATTTTATAAGGCAGAGGTCCACAATAGAGATAGATCCTGCAGATCCTTATTGCAGAAACCCTGGGTACAAAGGCTGTTCCATAAGATTTGAAGAGGATTATGTATATTTCAATGTCAATGCATATTTTCTGGATTTCATGAAGACTGTGGACAGGCTTAGAAGAAAAATATACAGGAAAGGGATTGAAAATCTCAGTTTTGCAGAACACATTAATGAAACCGAGTACATACTTTCCAGATCTGTAAAATCCATCAGGTGAGTGTCTGGTAAGCTGTTGTTGAGTCTTTCTTTGCCAGTATTATTATGGTTTCATTGGAGCAGGAAATAAGCTGAAGTATGTTGACACCTCTTGCAAACAGCTTATGCGTTATACGCATCACAAACCCTGGTGTTTTCTCAATTTCTTTTGGAGATAGAATATGTATCATACTCACATCCCTGTCAACCCGTATTCCCTGGGATGTTTCAGGGATAGGACTGTTCATCTCATCCACTATGTAAACAATGCTGTCCTGGAGGTATGTGGCAGATATATGTTTCATGTTCTGGGCACTTCTTGATGTTACAACACATATCTTGTCCTGCAGAGATACCCTGCTCTTTTTCAGGAGAGTATCTGCACTGTTCTTTCCGGATGATCCTGTGGTTCCTCTCAACCGGTTCAGCGCGGATCTCACCGAAATAGGATTCAGATCCCCATTGTCTTTCATGATCAGCTGGGCCAGTTTGCTAACATTAACCACACCCTCTCTAAGTGAAAGAAAAATATCGGGATTTTCAGAAAGAAATCTGGATACCTTCGCCTCTACGGTTTCTCTATTTTTCATAACCTCTTTCATGAATTTAATATAAATTATGTGTATTTTAACATTCTTCCTGTAAAAGAATCGATCCTGATATTATAAATGAAATCTTTTTCAATCAGATTAATATCTAAATGAAAAATCCTCGAAAATGAAACAGAGAGCTTTGTTGCTTTATTCAGGTGGACTTGACACATCCGTTATGATAAAATGGTTACAGGAAGAGATGGATTTTGATGTTGTAACTCTTACCCTGGATGTTGGGCAGGAGAAAAATGATCTGGAAGCTATTGCAAAAAAAGCCGAAAAACTTGGGGCAGTGTCAACTATCACTGAAGATGTAAAACAGAAATTTGCCAGGGAATTCGTATCTGCAGGAATCCTAAACGATGGGATGTATCAGGATCGTTATCCCCTCTCCACTAGCCTCGCCAGGCCCCTTATGGCCCTTGAGGCTGTTCAAATGGCAGAGATTCATGGGTGCGACACCGTTGTTCATGGTTCAACGGGGAAGGGCAATGACCAGGTAAGGTTTGAAATTTCCATAAAAGCACTGAATGAAAATCTTAATGTTATAGCCCCTGTGAGGGACATGAATATGAACCGTGAAGAGGAGACCGAGTACGCGAGAAGTCACGGTATAGAAATTCCATATGGAGGAAAATACTCAGTGGATGAAAATCTCTGGGGAAGATCCGTTGAGGGTTCGTCTATTGAACATCCACAGGAGGCCGTTCCATATGATGCATATAGATGGGTCCTTCCACCCGAGAAAGCAGCTTCGGTTCCAGAGAATATATCAATACAATTCCATAGTGGGCTTCCTGTTGAACTTAACGGGAAGCCATCCGAACTGACCAACATGATAGCTGAACTCAATGTGAAAGGC
>JAKAPZ010000033.1 GCA_021822985.1 Thermoplasmata archaeon
AGCTGTGAAAATCACATAAGGAATCAGGAATTTAATCTCTTTCATTTTTAGAGGGATTTCAAGGTTCCTATTTAATCCTCCATAATCATGATTCCGGGCCCATTCCAGTTATTTTAAAAATTGCCAATTCAGGAAGCAATCTCATTTCTGCATGGTGATAGTTCACAACCTTTTTTCCTCCTTCCTTTGATTCCTCAAAAAGGTTGAATCCACATCACTGGTTATGTAGTAATATCCATGGCTGAATGTTCACGCAGAAATCATTTTTAATTGTTCCAGAAGTGTTTTCTCTATGTGTTCGTTGAACAGCATTTCTGGTATATCCACAAATATGAATATTTCTGAAAGCAGGAGAGTTTCAATAGCTGCGATTCCAATGTTTTTCATCATATTTGCCACGCCTACATGCACGTTCATCTGACCATTCTGAAAATCCTTCAGGACAAAAGTCAGGGCCCTGTCGCTTGCAACTAAATCTCTCAGAATTCCACCCTTCTGTGCCTGTATGATTGCATTATCACCCTGTACGTTGCTCTGTACTTTCCACCCGGTGGTTTGAAGGTATGTGCTAAAGTTTGTAGCTATCTCGTTGATCGGTTTCGAAGTTGAGATCATCATGTCTTTTTTTAATATTCCCATGCTTATCCTAATGAAATATGATATAAAAAATTAACACAAAAAACTATTCTTTTCTGTGCGCTAAATGTAAAAAAATGTTTCTCATTTTCATCTTCTGCACAACAATCTATATATATAAATAAATTACAAATTTGATCAAATTTATATTGATATAAATACTATATTTAATGAATAATCATGACAAAGGATAGCAATGTGAACGATCTCAGTTTGGAGACGAAAGGAACAACAATTGAGAAAGTCATTGTGGCCATATTGCTTCTGGTTCCCATAGCGGTGTTTTCAGCAACTCCGTTATATGATTCTAAGGGGCCCGAACTGTTTGGACTGACTTTCTTCTATTGGTTTCAGGCAGCATGGCTCGTAGTGACAAGTGTTTTTTATTTAATGGCTGCAATGCTTCTGAATAGGATGGAAGGTGGTAACTGATGAGTGGCGTAGGAAATTATGAACTGGTAGCAGTATTCATTTCTCTATTCGTCATTTTCATCGGTCTTGGATTCTGGAGTTCAAGATTCAGGAAGGGTGATCTGAGTGATCTTGGAGAATGGGCACTTGCTGGAAGAAAACTTGGTGTCTATCTATCTTGGTTTCTGGTAGGAGCGGATCTTTACACAGCATACACTTTCATTGCTATTCCGGAACTTGTTTATGAAAGAGGTGCAATTTTTTACTATGCTGTACCGTATGTTGGAATGACATTTGGAATAGCAATGATCACAATGCCAAGACTCTGGAAGATTGCAAAAGGCAAGAATTACGTAACAGCTGTGGACATGGTAACGGACAAATTCAACAGCAAAACACTTGGAATGATCATCGCCTTCACTGGAATAGTTGCAGAACTACCATATATTGCACTCCAGATTTACGGTATGCAGGCAGTTCTCACAGTAATGCTGGGACAGTTCTATGCCAACCCCGCAACCATTACAGAAGTTGCACTGGTTATAGCTTTCATCATTCTGGCAGCCTTTACGTTTACCAGCGGACTCAGGGGGGCAGTCATAACTGCAGTCATGAAGGATGCACTCATATTCCTGACAGTCATAGTCGTGATAATCGTGGTACCTTTAGAGATTGGAGGGTTCGGAAAAGCATTCGCAGGCGTTCCGACGACAAAGGCTATAAGCCCAGCCAGCGCTGAAATTTTACCATCTCTGTTGGTTAACGGATTTATCAGTCTTTCACTTATGAGTGCCCTTGCACTTTACCTGTACCCTCACGCCATAAATGGAATACTCAGTTCCAGTTCCACAAAGAAGATCAGGTTGAGCACAGCTCTGCTCCCTATTTACGGAGTTGGACTTGCAATGCTTGCACTGTTCGGTATACTGATATATGGAGCTCCATCCGCACTTGCTATGGTTGGTAAATTTGGGCCTGTAACAGTGGTTCCAGCTCTAATATATGCTGAACTTCCTCCATGGTTTGCAGGAATAGCATTCCTTGGCATATTCATCGGAGGACTTGTTCCAGCATCGATCATGGCCATATCACAGGCAAACCTTCTCACCAGGAATGTGGTCAAGGTTGCAGTACCAAGTCTTGATCCGAAGACCGAAGCACGCCTTTCAAAGTATTTTTCAGTCATGTTCAAATTCATTGCACTGGCTTTCATTTTTGTCATATCTCCTACATATTCCCTTGAACTGCAGCTTGTGGGTGGTATAATCATACTTCAGACACTGCCTGCAATATTCATCGGAATGTACTCAAACTGGCTCAACAAATGGGGTGTCGGCATTGGATGGCTCGTGGGAATGATAACTGGTGTATACATGACTTACTACGCAAACTTCGTGGCTAACAGCTTCCCGTCACTGGAAACAACATTCTTCAAATTCTCAACACCGTTCGGTTTCCTGTACATTGGTCTCATTGCACTTCTGTTGAATCTGGTCATTGCTGTGGTCATAACCTTCATCTTCAGGATGGTTGGCACAGGAACACCCTCAAAAAGTGCATGATTGAAAAATACACAATACCATTTTTTTAATTTTTTATTTGAATTTCATAGCAGTATATGCTCTCGAAGAAGAATTTTTTCTCCCCAAGTTTTGTAAATGTAAATTCTTCTCTCTTTCTTATAAAAGATTCAATATCAGTAAGTGAGGATAATATAATGAATATTCTACCGCCATCATTCAAGTGTTCAGGGCATTGAGCAAGGAATTTCTCTGTGGTTTCAAAACCTTCTTTCCCGCCATTCCACTGCTCCGCTCCAGGAACCTGATCCTCGGAAGGGAGATAGGGGGGATTGAAAACAATGGTATCGAATCTTCCTGATATATTTTCAAAAAGATCACTTTCCACAGTCTTCACTTCACAGTGGTTGATTGCTGCATTTTTCTCCATGCATCTGAGTGCTGACGGATTTATGTCGCATGCCATCACATCACATCCGCATCCTGCCATGTACACAGAAACAAGTCCTGAACCGCATCCAACTTCAAGGCATTTTCCCGTTGGAGAGATATTTTCCATCATGAGGAAAGTATCATCAGATGGTTCATAGACTCCCCTGCAGATTTCATAATTCAACCGGATGTCATTGATCTGGAAGGATTTCACATCAGTTAAGGCATTGAGCGCATAAATACATGAGCGAATTTCTCCCGAATTTGCTGAATGGCGTTTTCTATTTAAAATTGTAACGACTTCAAGTTACAGTCTTTAGTGCCTAACATTCTTATAAATATGTGGAATATACAGATATAATGTCAACAGTAATCACAAGCCCGACACTTCTCTTCATCCCGCAAAGTGAACTAATTGCTGATTATGTATTGTCTTTTGCTGCAGTTATCTTTGTATTTGCTGAATTTTATCTCAGGTACAGGAAGGCTGGCCTGAAGTTCAGGCCATCCATTCTCTTTGTGATTAGGAATTGGAGAAGGTTTGTCTCACAGGCCCTGAATTACGGAGCTTTCCACAGAAAAAACGTGAAGAACAGGTATGCAGGCATAATGCACCTGATGATAGCATACGGTACACTGATACTTTTCATAGCAACTTCCCTTATTGCACTGTCTCATGATATCCTGAAACCCACTCTGGGATTCGGAATACTCACCGGAACCTTTTATCTCAATTTTGAGGTATGGGCCAACTTTGGTGGACTCCTTCTCATGGCGGGGCTCGTCATGGCAATGTGGAGGAGAGTCAGGAAGAAAATACCTCTCGACACCATAACACAGGACTTCATACTGATAGGTGTGTACTTTATACTTGCACTGGAAGGTTTCTTCCTTGGTGCATTAAAGATCTATCTGTATCGCCAGAGTTTTGATTCATACAGATTCGTGGAATGGCCCCTGAGCTACATCTTCCAGTATATGAATCTCTCTGCATCTTCAGGCATAGAGGCATACAGGATATTCTGGTTTGTTCATATCGCAACAGCATTTGCGCTAGCAGTGTACATACCATTTTCCAAGCTTTCCCACATGTTCTACTCACTGGTCGGGATAGGTGTTCACCAGGACAAGAAGAGAGGTGAAATGTCAACACCATTCGTTCTTTCTGAGGCCCTTGAATCCGGAAACTTTGATTTCAAGGTTGGATCAAAAACAGTTCTTGATCTTTCATATTTTCAGAAAGTGGATGCCATCGCATGCACAAACTGCGGAAGATGCGAGAGGGCATGCCCAGCTGTGGCTTCAGGAACGGATCTTGATCCAAGAGTGGTGGTTCAGAATGTCCAGAGGGCCCTCTGGAATGGAAACACAGATCTAGTCGGAAATGTAATTTCAGAAAATGCGGCATGGTCCTGCACCACCTGCCAGGCATGTGTTGAGGAATGCCCCGTTCTCATAGATCCGCATTCATACAATCTTGAGGTCAGGAGAAATCTGGTCATGGAGAACCGTTTTTCAAAGGAGACATCCTCATACCTGAACAATCTGGGAAACACCCAGAACCCATATGGAGGTTCAAATGCAGACAGGGACAAGCTTCTTGAATATGCTCCCAAAATATCAGAGGGGACAGACACCATCTACTGGGTGGGCTGCATGGGAGCATTCGATCCAAGATACAACAAAACTGCAAGAGACGTCATAGAACTCCTGAAGAAGGGAGGTGTCAATTTCGGGTTGCTTGGCTCAGAGGAGAAATGCACGGGAGAAACTGCAAGGAGAATGGGAGAGGAGGGAAGGTTCCAGGAACTGGTACTCCAGAACATGGAAACGTTTGAGAAACATGGAATAAAGAACATCATAACCTCATGCCCGCACTGCATGAACACCTTCAGGAACGAATATCCCAAATTCGGCCTCAAGGCAAAGGTCATGCATCACTCCGAGGCACTTTCGAACCTGTTGAATGAAGGAAAGCTCAAGGTCAAAAAAACAGAGGAAACCGCAACACTTCATGATCCGTGCTATCTGGGCAGGATAAACGGTGAATACGACAACACGAGGAGCATTGTGTCAAGCACATCCAACCTGAAGGAAATGGAGAAGAGCAGGGAGAAAAGCTTCTGCTGCGGAGGCGGTGGAGGAAACTTCTGGTACAAGGTGGAAAAGGAGGATTCAATCAGCAAGATCAGGATGAAGCAGGCGCTTGATACAGGTGCATCAACTCTTGCTGTGGCATGCCCATTCTGCACGGCAATGCTTGAGGATGCGGGAAGAACCATGTCCGTGGAAGATAAGATAAAGGTCAGGGACATAGCAGAACTCATAAAGGAGAATCTTGTGGAATGATACACATAACCGAGGAAGATGTGAGAAAAAACCTGGACGTGAAGGAGCTCATTTCAGAACTTGATATTGCATTCCAGGATTATGGAAGGGGGGATGCAGAGTCATCCGCAAGGAACAGGATATTCACAGGTTCAGGATTTCTGAACACCATGCCTGCATTCTGGAGAAGATATGACATATCGGGATTGAAGGCATATCTGGGAAGCGCAGCAGGGGCAAAGTTTGTGGTCATAATATTCCAGGAGAGCAACATGGATGAATATTACATCCTTGACGCTGACAGGCTGGGGCAGATGAGAACAGGGGCCCTCCCTGCAATGCTGACAAAGAAGATTGTCAGGAAGAAGGATCCGAATTTCCTTCTCATAGGCTCAGGTTATCAGGCGGAAACACAGCTTCTTGCTATGAAGGAGGCTTACTCCCTTTCAGAGGCCCATGTCTATTCAAGAACACGGGAACATGCAGAGGAATTCAGCAGAAGAATGGGAAAAGATCTCGGAATCAGTATCAGGGTCGAGAACAATGCTGAAGATCTTTCACCATTTGATATTGTCAGCACCATCACGAATTCAAAAGAACCGATCATAACGGGGAAAAGCATACCGGACAGAATCCACCTGAACCTCTGTGGCGCAAACCTGAAGTTCAGGAGGGAGGCAACGGATGAGGCAATGTCCATGATGGATCTCATAGTTGTGGAACACGCCGATCAGGCAGGAGCAGAATCTGCCGATACCGGAAATGAGGCGGTGGGAGACAGGATCGTGGAACTGAAGGATTTCATGCTCTCCCCGGAATTCCATGGAAAGAGGAGCGCATTCAAGACCATGGGAATAGGGCTTGAAGATGTGGTTGCAGCCCACACGGTATTGAGGAAGATGGGTTATCTCAAGGGTGATAAATGATGGAAAATATCGATCCATGGGGAGCATCCCAGATAAAGAACTATGCGGCCATGAGGGAACAGTTCGGTATAGATGAATTCAGGTTCAATCTGGAGAACAACAGGTTTTCGGAACGTTCACTCATAATGGGCCACAGGGATTTCCACCTAATTCAAACGGCAATGGAGAAAAAAAGGAAATTCTATGCCATGACAGGGCTGATGCCTTCCGGCGAGATGCATCTCGGAAACAAGGCAGTCATGGAAATGATGATATATTTCCAGTCAAGAGGTGCGGAACTTCACATTGCAGTGGCCGATCTTGAATCCTATGCCACAAGGAATATCGATCTCATCTCTGCAAAAAATATAGCGGTGGAAAATTTCCTGCTGAATTACATTGCCATGGGACTCAAGCCATGCAATTTTTACTTCCAGTCAGAGAGTTCAAGGATACAGAAATTTGCCAATGTCATATCAAACGAGGTCAACTTTTCGGAGATGAAGTCCATTTATGGATTTGAGGATTCAAAGAAGATGCTCGAGATAAACTCCCCCATAATCCAGGCTTCAGACATACTGAGCCCACAGATTTATGGAGAACCCGCACCGACCATTGTGCCCATAGGGGCAGACCAGGATCCGCACATAAGGCTCACAAGGGACATCACCCAGCGACTGTCCATGCTCAGAATACAGGAATCGAAGGGAACAAGGATCAGCATCGGCGGTCGGGCTGATACGGATAAATTCGAGGCCATTGCTGAGGATGTGATGAGAAAGCATGGAATCACGAAAATAGTGAAGAACAGGAAATACAGGATCGTAGAATCACCCGGGGCCCCCGACAGCATGATTTCATTCGCCATGGATCTCGTGAAGGCAGAGAGAGAGCACAATCCGTATGCAGTGATTCCTCCCTCATCAGCCATACTCAGGCTCGAAACGGGCATAAAGGGAGGAAAGATGAGCAAGTCCGTGCCCGATTCAACCATATCTCTGAACGAGACTCCTGCCGAAGCGGGAAAGAAGATCATGAGGGCCCTCACAGGGGGAAGGGAGAGCACAGAGGAACAGAGGAAACTTGGCGGAAATCCCTATTCCTGTCCTGTCTATGAACTCTATATGTACCATCTTTCAAAAGACTCTTCCCATCTGAAAAAGGTAGAGGAGGAATGCCTTTCGGGAGAACGGTTATGCGGTTCATGCAAGAAGGAGGCATCCGATCTCATGGGGAATATGCTCACCGATCTGAAGGAGAAGAGGGAAGCTTCAAGGCACATGGTGAAGGAGTTCCTTGATTTCGGCTCTTCGCATTAGTTATACCCGATTTTCACAAACCTTTTTTAATACTCCGTAGGGATATGGACTCAATATGCAGTGCACCCTCTGCGGAAATGAAGCAGTCTATGAAAGCAGGCATACGGCCTCATTTTTATGTTCAGGGCATCTTATGGAGAGCGTCGAAAGAAGATTCAGGCATGAACTGAGAAGGGAACTGACTATGGGCAGGAAGAACATCACCATAGCAGTTGCCATTTCAGGAGGCAAGGACAGTTCAGTCCTTCTCCATCTGCTGCACAGGACCCTTTCCATGAGGAAGGACGTGAAGATTGTCGCATTCACTGTGGATGAGGGAATAAAGGGATACAGGCCCCCGGGAATACGGTCTGCAACAGAGTTATGCGAAAAACTCGGAATAGAGCACAGGACAGTATCATTCTCCAAAATCCATGGAACGGAGATGGATACGGTGGTGAAATCCGGAAATCTTGAAGGTTCTCCATGCGCATACTGCGGGCCCATGAGAAGGGATGCCATGAACAGGATGTCCATTGACTTTGAGGCGGATTACGTGGCCCTTGGAATAAATCTGGATGATCATGCACAGAGCATCATGATGAATGTGCTCAGGGGAGATTACGAGAAGATGCTCAGGATGGCCCCACATGATCATGTGGTGGATGGCCTCGTGCCGAGAATAATGCCGCTCAGAAAAATATACGAGAAAGAGGTCAAACTCTATGCGATCCTTGCAGGAATTGAGCATGATGACGGTTGGTGCCCGTATTCGGGAGAGGCAAGAAGGAACAGAGTCAGGGATCTGGTGAACAGTCTTGAGGAGGAAACACCCGGGACAAAGATCGCCATTGAGGGATTCTTCGAGAAACTAAGGGAAAATTCACAGGTTGCAGGAAAATTACTGGAATCAGGCAAATGTGAAAAATGCGGCAGGCCTGCAAGCGGAAAAATCTGCCAGAGCTGCATCAGGGCAGGAAAAAATAATTGAGTTTTTGAAAAAAATGGGGAATTGGTTATGGTGCAGAGGCCATGTGTGAACCGACTGCAGAGAACCCTATGTATCCGGATGATGCAATTGCGCCTATGACTGCGACCCAGAACAGCACAAACAGGATCATGGACCATCCTCTTATGAGGGGCCTTGATGTTGTCTGCATATGATCGATCAGAAGAGTGATCGGGTAGGAAAGAATTCCGACAGATCCGAAGGCGAAGTACATGAGCAGAAGTGCAGTTGGTTCGCTTGACATGTTCAGCTTGAAGCCTTCATATCCATAGTATATTGCAGCAATGCCTGCATAGAGTGCAAGAACTCCGAAGGTCTGCATCTTGTATCCGAATCTCACGGTCATTGCGAAGGCAATCACCACTATTCCCATGAGGAAGAGAGGATCAAAGAAAAGTATGTTGTATCCTGCAAAAGCCTTAGCTGCAGCTACATTTGTAGTGGCAATCTGAATGGGCCACATTATCTCGGAGTAGAACCCCAGAATAAAGATGACTCCTCCAAACAATGCAAGAGGCACAGCACCCTCCTTGAGAAAATTCTCCACATGCACATCTCCAGTCCTACTGTATCTGAAGTAAGCGTCCACGGTCAGGTACAGTATCAGCAAACTCACAATGGATATGGACAGCAGTCCAAATGCCAGGTAGTCAACAAATACCATTTAAATCACCAAGGAAGTATCTGATGTGGCATATTCAAAGATTAACCTAACATGTAAGGTATAAAAATATATAGTTTTTCCGCAAAATAGGGCTTTTCCAAGAGCATTTAATAAAAATTTTTTTGAATATTTTCAAATATTCAATTCTGCATTTCATTACTGCTTGACTATCTCAAATCTTCCGGAAAGCTTGACCTTGTTTCCCACCATGACCTTTCCTGCCTCGATGATCATGTTCCAAGTGAGTCCAAAGTCTTCCCTGTTAAGTTCTCCCTCGACCGTGAGTCCTGCCCTTGTTTTTCCGTAAGGATCCTTTATGACTCCGTCAAGGACTGTATGGAAATCGATCTCCTTTGTCACGTCTTTTACAGTCATGTTTCCCTTCACTGAAAATTCGTTATCTCCAAGTTCTTTTATGGATGTGCTTTTGAACACAATCTCAGGGAATTTTTCTGCATGGAAGAAATCCTGTGATTTGAGGTGGTTGTTCCTGTCCTTTTCCCTTGTCTCAATGCTTGAAGTGTCTATGTGTACTTCAACGCTCCCATTCTGAAGGGCATTCTCATTTCCTGTGGCCACAAGGTTGAATTTTGTGAACTGTCCCTTCACAGTTGATATCATCATGTGCCTTACTGCAAACTCTATTTCCGAGTGGGTTGGATCTACGATCCACTTCTGTGCTGATGTTTCCATAAACCGGTATCAAAAATAAAGTTAAATACTTTAAGTAACTTACTGGTAAGTAGATAGCATGTATGAAACTGCAAATGAAAATCATGATCTGTGTCCCGTCATAGAGGCGGTGAAGATCATCGGCGGAAAATGGGAACTTTCAGTGATAAAAAACCTTTCAGAGGGGCCCCTCCGGTTCAACCAGATACAGAGGAATGTTTACGGCCTGAATTCCAAGACACTCTCAAGGGTCCTGAAGAATCTCATGGGTTATGGAATAGTGAACAGGGAAATCGTATCGACCCAGCCTGTTACTATTATTTACAGCCTCACGGCCATGGGAATGGAACTGAAGCCTGCCATTGAGGCCCTGAGAGTATGGGGAGAAAAACATGTTGCCCAGATCGTGAATGTTCCATATCCTTCAGAATAGGAGTCAGGGAGATTTTCCATGTTCATTTATACCATGAGGTAATCATGCCCCTGGTGGTTGCAACGGAACAACGATGGAGGTTGTGGGCCTCGATTTCAGCTACGAAAACGGTTACAAAGTTTTTCAGAACATCAATCTCACCATCGAGCCGGGCAAATTTGTATCCATAGTCGGGCCATCCGGTGTGGGCAAGTCAACTCTTCTGAGGCTTATAGGTGCTTTTCTCGCACCCGAAAAGGGTCAGATTCTTCTTCATGGCAAGCCTGTACTCAGGCCAACGCCGCTTATTTCAATGGTTCATCAGTCAATCGTCACATTTCCGTGGATGACTGCAAAGGAGAATGTCCTGTTATCACTCAAGACACGATCAATTGAAAAGGAAAGATCCGAGGAGGTTGCGCACAGATCACTGGAAATGGTGGGCCTTCAGGGATTTGAGGATCTCTATCCCAAGGAGATGAGCGGAGGGATGCGTCAGAGGGTTGCCATAGCAAGATCACTTGCGGGAGAACCAAATGTACTTCTGATGGATGAGCCCTTTGCGCATCTTGATGAACTCACTGCAGAAGGTCTCAGGCAGGATATATACAGCATTCTCTTCAACGGAGATGCAACACTGGAAAATGTCATAATGGTATCACACAACCTGACAGAGGTGGTGGAGCTCTCAGACGTGGTCTTCATACTGAACGACAACCCTGCAACTGTGGTGGGAAGGCTCGATATAACCATGCCAAGGCCCAGAGTGCACAGGGATCCCGAATTTGACCGCTATCTTGATGTTCTTTACGGTTATCTTACAAAGAAGAAGGGGGCCAGCAATGTATGATCACCTGTTCCTCATAACTTTTGCAGTTCTTGCCACAACTGCAAGGGTCATGGCTCTGATTGCGCTGTCCATTATATCCGGATGGTTTCTTGCATACGGTGCCATAAAGAACAGGGTTTTTGAAAATATATTTCTCGCTTTTGTGGAAATTTTTGAAAGTGTGCCTGTGATCACATTCTTCCCCCTTGTCCTGATCATTTTCATCACTGATGTTGGTGGCCCCACGGGAGTGGAGCTTGCTGCCGATTTCCTCGTGTTCACTGCCGTGGTCTGGAACATATGGATAGGAGAATATCAGGCATTCAAGACAATACCGAAGGAAATGATCGAGGTTGCAGAGAATTACAATTATGGATTCTTTGACAGGCTTGGATACATGTATATACCTTTCTCCATACCGAGAATAGCTGCCAATCTGTTCCCAAGCGTTGCAGACGGCTTTTTCTACATAACGGTAAGCGAGGTATTCACTGTTGGACTCACATCCTATTCCGTGTTCGGTGTTGGCTCAGTGATACTCTACTTCATATCAGGCGGATTTTATTTCGAAATACTCTTGACTCTTCTTGTTCTGGGTGTTGCAATTCTGATCACTGTACTTTTTCTCCGACGGTTGACGGACAGGGCTGTGGCAAAGTACACTGTGGATACGGATATGCCTATAATGAGGAGGGGCAGGCCAAGGTTGAGGCAATCTGCAACGGTTTCTGCAGTTATGTCAATCAATCCACTTGTTAAACTTGCGAAATACAACAGGGCCAGACAGGGCAAAACAGATCTTGAGGAACTCTATTCAAGGAGCAGGAAGAAGAGCAGGGCATGGATTGTGGTAGGAATAACTGCACTCCTGATTTTTATCTATCTCGTATACGCTGCATACAGCATCATATCTTCCGTGAGCTACAGCCAGTGGCAGTATCTTTTCTCACAGACGCCGGGTCTTCTCTTCGGCCTTTTCCTCGATTATCTCCGGGTTCTCACAATAACTGCTGCAGCACTGTTCTTTGCAATGACGGTGGGATACCTTCTTGCAACCAGAAGAAAGGCTGAGTCTGTGGGCATTCCTGCAATCCAGTTCATAAGTTCCTATCCTGTTCCCGTTTACTTCCCGTTCATATTCATTGCCATATATCCATTCACCACTTCGATTCTGGGGCCACACACGGAGGAGGGCTTCGTTCTCGCTCTGGGTTTCCTGTCCACGTTCTATTATGTGTTTTACGGATTCTGGATGGGAATGAAGGCCATGCCTGTGGAATATACGGAAATAATGAGGAACATGGACATGGGTTTCTTCAAGAAGATGAGGTATGTGATACTTCCATCCACG
>JAKAPZ010000119.1 GCA_021822985.1 Thermoplasmata archaeon
ATCTAGGTCAGTTTTGTCTCCAACATGATATTCAATTACACAAACATATGTAATGTAAGATGCAAGTTCTGTGCATTTTACAGAACAGGGAATGAACCTGATGCATATACACTCACATCACAGCAGGTTGTTGACAGGGTCCGCCAGTTTCATGAATTGTATGGGATAAAGCAATTGCTCATACAGGGTGGAGTGAACCCGGATCTTCCCCTTAGTTACTATACAGAATTATTCACACAAATAAAGAAAGAAATCCCCGAAATAGGGATCAATGGCCTTTCCACTTCAGAAATTTCATTCATAGCAAGAAAAGAAAAGATGAGTGTTGAAAGCACACTTGCTGCCCTCAGAGACAGTGGGCTTGATACAATACCCGGTGCAGGAGCGGAAATATTTGACGACGAAGTGAGGAAAGTGCTTAGAAGGCCTCCGAAGAGTGGGGAACAGTGGCTGAATGTCATGGAAACTGCACATAAGATGGGCATAAAGACCAGTGCAACAATGATGTTTGGGCATGTTGAAAATGCATACCACAAGGCTGATCACCTGCTCGCACTGGTAAATCTGCAGAATAAATACAACGGATTTCTATCCTTCACGCCATGGAATTTTGAGCCCGGAAATACGGAACTTGAAAGAGAGGGGCTTGTGAACAGAAGAGTTGGTGGGCAGGAAGTGCTGAGAAATATTGCAATATCAAGAATTGTGCTTAACAGGCATATACCCATAATCCAGTCCTCATGGCTCACCAATGGCGTACAGATGGGACAGATGGCTATTTTTTATGGGGCCAATGATTGGGGTGGAACAATATATGATGAGAAGGTCATACCTGCCACAGGGAAGATGGTTGGAAATCTGAGAAAAGAGACCATAATAAGGGCTGTGAAAGAGATTGGCATGGTGCCTGTTGAAAGGGATAATTCGTACAGGATCATCAGGACATTCATCTGATATACCATGTCATACAGCATCAAGATGGCCCCTGAAGATTTTCAGGTAGAAGAGATACCTGTCGAAATTCCCGCAAAACCCGATGGAAAATACCTTATTCTACAAATCAGGCTCTCAAACTGGGAGACAAACCACTTCGTATCTTACCTGTCAAATGCCCTTTCCATAAGCAGGAAGAGAATCACATACTGCGGAACCAAAGACAAGAGAGCAGTCACAACACAGTTTTTCTGCATAAATATTCCTGGGGCCCCTGAGTTGAAAATAAGGGATTGCGAGGTGCTTGGCAGTTTCAGATCAGACATGATGCTCTCACTGGGGGATCTCCGGGGAAACAGATTCTCCATACGTGTGGAAACAGGAAAGGATCAGAGCACAGCAATGGAAAAATACAGATCAATCATTAAAAATGGCGGATTCTGGAATTATTTTGGCGTGCAGAGATTCGGAAGCGTCAGGGCAAATACAGATATTGTTGGAAAAAAGCTGCTAAAGGAGGGTTTTGAAGCATCTGTCAGGGAATATCTCTATGATCCGGATATTGATCATGAACAGTATAGGATCAATCTTGGGAAAACATGGGATTATGCCCGCGGATTAAAGGAATACCCGGAGCATCTACAGTTTGAAAGGGCAATGATGAATTCACTTGTGCATGAGGAAAATTACAGCCTTGCTTTTGACACGCTTCCGAAGAACCTGAAAATGATGTTCATTCATGCGTACCAGTCAAGGATATTCAACCGTATAATCCATATCAGGAAAGAAGTCATGGATCATCCTGAAATTGCAGTTCCGGGTGATCATGTTTCACCATGTGATGCGCTTTCGAATATAAACGAGGAACAGATCATAAAGGTGGATAGTTTCAACCTTGATCATATCAACAGGATGATAAACTCAGGAAGTGTCTCTCTGGTCGCCCCACTCGTGGGTTATCTGACGCCTGAAATAGATGGCATCCCCGGTGAGATCGTAGAAAAGGCACTTGAAGAGGAAGATGTGAAAAGAAAAGATTTTGATATGGCCGGAATGAAGGAACTCTCCTCCACGGGTACATTCAGGGCTATCCAGTTCAAACCTGTCGATCTTTCCATGAGTGAAGGGTGGATCCGATTCTCCCTTGGCAGGGGAATGTACGCCACAACACTCATTGAACAGATATTCTCAGATTAAGCCTACTTTCTGGAGTTCCTTCTTTACCTTTATGACTGCCTGCTCTATTTCGTTCTCTTCCTTTGCTCCGGTGCAGACGACTTTACCTGATCCGAAAAGGAGGAGAACAACCTTTGGCTCTTCAACCCTGTAAACAAGCCCGGGAAACTGTTCAGGCTCATATTCTACGTTTTCAAGCCCAAGGGACATAGCTATCTGTGTTAGGTTCAGATCAGATTCAAGATCGTAAACCGCAACAATGTTCTGCACAACTATCTCAGGATCATCCTCAACTTCGATTCCTGACTTTTTCAATTTGTCAATAATTGTCCTTATGGTGAGTCTCACGTTCGCAAGATTTTTTGCACCTGTACAGTTAACTTTGCCACTTCTGAAAATAAGAACAGCTGTTTTTGGTTCATGCAGCCTGTATATGAGTCCCAGATCGG
>JAKAPZ010000034.1 GCA_021822985.1 Thermoplasmata archaeon
AGAATGGAGTCTGGTGCAAACCTTTCTGCAGATTACGTCCTTCTTACAATCGGAAGAAAAGCGAATGTTGATGGATTTGGCCTTGAGAACCTCAAGCTGGAAATGGATAATGGTGCAATAAAAACAAATAACCGCAAGGAGACAAGCGAGAAGGGAGTGTATGCAGTAGGAGATGTCACTGGAGGAGCTATGCTTGCACACAAGGCATTCTACGATGGTGAAATTGCTGCAGAGAACATAAGCGGAAAGAATGCAGAGGTTGGCTACTACGCCATGCCATTTGTCGTGTTCGCTGATCCGGAAATAGCCTTCACAGGAGCAAAGAGTGAAAAAAGCACAAGATATCCAATAGCTGCAAACGGGAGAAGCCAGGGCCTAAACATGTCTCAGGGATTCTATACCATATATTACACAGATGATGGTACAGTCACCGGAGCTGCCATAGCTGCTCCGCATGCTTCAGAAATGATTTCCGAACTCTCACTTGCCATAGAAGCAGGACTTAATGTCGAGGATATTGGGGCCACAATACATCCACACCCCACAGTATCAGAAGGCATTCAGGAATCGGCACAGATAGCGTATGGAAAACCACTCCACTTCAAGCCTATATCTTGATCTGGGCACGAAAAACTATCAGGGTGCCCTCACCATACAGAGGGAGATCCATGAACTCAGGTGCAGGGATAAGATCCCGGATACCTTTATTTTTATTGAACATGAACCAGTATATACTATAGGCAGGAGTTCCAAACCAGAAAATTTTCCCGGGTTGAATCCAATTCTTGTGGAGAGAGGAGGGGATGTAACCTACCATGGTCCGGGGCAGCTTGTGGTATATCCCATAGTGAGAGTCTTCAATCCGGGTGAATCCCCGGATCTAAGAAAGTTTGTAATATGGGTGGAAGATATAATTTCAGACGCCCTTAAGGAACTTGGTTTCCAATTGCATGGGGGCAGCGAACCTGGAATCTGGGCTTCAAACAGCGCTTCAGGAGATAAAAAAATTGCATCCGTTGGAATGAAAGTGAAAGATGGAGTTTCCTTTCATGGTGTATCCATAAATTACGGAGGTGACGTTCTGGATGGATTCATGAAGATCAGGCCATGCGGCCTCGATCCTTCGGAAATGGGTTATCTTGGAGTGGAAAAAGACAGGCTAAAGGATTCTATTCAGAATAAATTGAAGGAAAAATATGGTAAGATCGTAGAAGTCGATATTGAATATTTTAAGGGAAAAATTTAGTTCTCGAATGTGTTTTCATTTGGAAGGATTGAACCACCTATGAGTCCACCTATTCCAGTCACAACTGCCCCATCAATCAATATTGCGCTTATGGTTTGCACTTCATTTGTATTCAATGAGTTGTTCGTGTACTGCATCGTGTCAGTCAATTTGGTGTAGAGCGAAAAGTTTCCAAAATTGTTTGGAATAAAGCTGAGTGACGAGACAAGAATATAATGCGAAATTTCTATCAATGCAATTGAAACAATTAAACCGCCAAGAAATGCAGCAATAAAGCCTCTGCCTTTGCCTTTTGCAGCAAGGCCCCCCAGCACTCCCGACATAAGCCATCCCATAAACGGGATCGAACCCAGAATTATCATAGAAAGAAAAGTTGAAAGTATCCCGAAATAGATACTGCCTTTAGGTTTAGGATTCAATAAATATGACGTAGGCACATAAGACAAATGTTAAAACGTATATTAATCTTTTTAGTGTTTAATTAATTGCATCACTTTTTTTCAACGGAATATGTTTTTTCTACCGACAATGCTCAGATTTACTCTGGTATATAGTTATGCTATTATGCAACTTCGCAATAAACATTCATGGTCGTTCGTGTAATGACAGTCGCGGGATCGGATTCTGGAGGAGGTGCCGGAATCCAGGCAGATATAAAGACCATAACATGCCTTGGGGCCTTTGCGACTTCAGCCATAACAGCATTGACTGCACAGAACAGCGTTGGGGTCAGCGGAATTGTTCCTGTTGATCCATCATTTGTATCAATGCAGATGAATTCAATCCTCTCCGACATTGGAACAGATTCAGCAAAGACCGGGATGCTTTTTTCACCTGAAATTATTGATTCGGTGGCAAATACATTTATGCAATATGCAGTCAAAAATATAATTGTCGATCCTGTGATGGTTTCAAAAACTGGCTCAAAACTTCTGAAGGATGAGGCCATAGAGAGACTGATTCATGGTCTTGTAAGCATTGCTTCCCTGGTCACGCCTAATATACCAGAAGCAGAAATAATGTCTGGAATCAATATAGACAGCGTGGATTCTATGGAAAAGTCTGCAATGAAGATAAATGAGCTTACAGGCTCTTCGGTTCTTGTGAAGGGGGGACATATGCAAAATACTGTGCAATCCATCGATGTTTTGTATCATGATGGTAAAATCACATATTATTCACTGCCAAGGATCAATACCAAAAATACACATGGAACAGGGGATACATATTCAGCAGCAATTGCAACATTTCTTGCAACGGGGAACAGTATGGAACAGTCTGTTCAAAATGGAAAAGAATATCTGCAGAGAGCGATAGAAGGTTCATTCCCCATGGGAATGGGTTATGGGCCACTGTGCCATTTCTGGAAACTGGAAAGTGTGTGAAAATGGATGTCATAAACAAATTTGATGGGAGCGTTCTGGGCGAGGTAGATGACAGCACGGCAAATTTAAATGAAAACATGAAGGAAACGCTTCTGGAACCAATGGAAGTCGTGAATGTCATGCTTGAGGAACTATCTTCAATGCTGAACGATGATACGATGATGAGGGTATACAGTTCTGAGACAGGAAAATGCCTTTCCTCCTGCAGGAGGGAAATTGAACTGTCCAAACTTTACCTCCTTTACCGTGCATACCCTGAAACTTATGGAAGTTACGGGAATGGAAGGATAATAACTTCCGGATTCAGCAGGAAAAGATATTCATTCATTCACCGTGGAATGCCGGTTTTTTCGCTTACAAAAGAACTTATTGAGGCAATTTTGGAAACCTCATCCATACACATGGGCCACTGCAGGGACTCTCCGATTGCAACTATGCGGATCACCGAGAAACTGTCTGAGAGAGTACATGGCTTTGAGAACATAATTTCAGAAGGTGTTTCAGATTATTTCCAGGCTATAAACATGAAGGATGCGCCTGAAGGGGCCACTGTGTCCATTTGGGGAAGGGGAAGAAAGGTAACTGGGATTCATGATTCAATGACCATTAGATATGCAGGTGCCTCCAATTATGCATCAATCATAAGGGGCCAGTCCCATGTTGATAAGGCCATAAATTCAGTGATGAAACTCTCTTTCTCCTCAGTATCCAATCTCGGTTTTTCAGGCCAGGTGTATCTGGTCAGCGACAAGGAGTTTCTGTATTTCAGGAACAGGATTTCCGAACTTCTCAGGAGAGCGGCTTCGAAGTCCTATTCCCCCGATTCAACCATTAATTACTATCCCGGAAAAAAGACTGTGGACAGCGTCAAATCAAATGTCGCAGATCTGCTCAGCAACGGATGGGACTTTGTGGATAACATTCCGGATACTGTTCATGCTCTCACTCTCCAATATGGGGAAACTCCTGAAAAAATAAATGAAATAAATGGTCCTGTAATTCAAATAATACACTATGCCTCACTGAAGGAATGTGCAGATATAGTTCAGAAAATGAATTATCCTGACATGCTCAACATATACACTGATTCAATTAATGATACAGAGTATCTGAAGCAGAGGTTTGGGAATTCCGTAAAAATATCAGTAAATGGAACTGACGAGAGGGATATTGGAAATGCTTCCCTTCTCAGTTCTTCTTCATATTCTTGACTATTTCCATGGTAAATTCAGAGCATTTCAATGGCTTTATGTTCAGGATTCTTGCAAGATCCTGTGTTACTTTCTGCTCTGCATAACATTTTGTCACTGCGTTCTCAAGGCTTGATGCTGCCTCCTTCCATCCCATGTGGTTCAACATCATTGCACTGGAAAGTATGAGTGAAGTGGGATTTGCTATGTCCATTCCTGCATATTTTGGTGCTGTGCCATGCACTGCCTCAAAGATTGCGTATATATCCCCAATGTTTGCACCCGGTGCAATGCCAAGTCCTCCGACCTGAGCAGCAAGGGCATCTGAAAGATAGTCACCATTCAGGTTTGTTGTGGCAATGACATCATATTCTGCTGTTCTTGTCAGAACCTGCTGGAACATATTGTCAGCAATCCTGTCCTTGACAATGATCTTGCCTGAGAATGCATCAGGATTCTGTGTGTATTCATCCTCTGTGACTGTCATATCTCCGAACATCTCACTCGCAACAGCATATCCCCAATCCTTGAATGCGCCTTCCGTATACTTCATTATGTTTCCCTTGTGGACAAGCGTGACACTTCTTCTCTTATTCTCTATGGCATACTCAAGTGCTTTTCTGACTATCCTCTGGCTTTTGAACTTGCTGATGGGTTTTATTCCGATTCCGGTATCTTCGGTGAGATTGATCCCAAACTGGGTGTTCAGGAAGTTCCTGACCTTCTTTGCCTCTTCTGAATCGTTCTTCCACTCTATGCCTGCATAAAGATCTTCTGTGTTTTCCCTGAATACTATCATATTCATATTTTCGGGGTGCCTCACAGGAGACGGAACTCCGGGGAAATACTTCACCGGTCTCACATTTGCGTATAGATCAAAATGCTGTCTCAGGGTCACGTTCAGACTTCTGAAACCCTTTCCTATTGGTGTAGTGAGGGGCCCCTTTATTGATATGACACATCTTGACAGCTGGTTTAAAGACTCTTCAGGAAGATGTTTTCCCTTCTTTTCGTATGCCTCTTCTCCAGCTTCAATTTTCTCCCATTCGATTGATCTCTCTCCTTCATATGCAATCTCAATTGCAGAATTTACCACGTCTATCATGGCTGTTGTAATGTCAGGTCCGATGCCATCACCCTCTATGTAACCTATGGTAACTTTGTTAGGAACTACAAGATGGTTATTTTCCACTTTTATGTAAGGCATGTAACCTATATGTCCATAAGAGATAAATGCTTTAACATATGAAACGTGACTGCACAGTATTATGCGAAATCAAAGCCTGTTCACCTGGTGATGTGAATCAATTGCATATTTTTTGCAATTTTAAAATGTAATATTCGTAGAACTGAACAGGAACATTATGGTTGCGTGAATTGCAAATTCATTTTGGGTTAGGTTCTGTTAATATACTAAACAATTATTTGGGATTCAACTGCGGAGGTTGTCGAGCTAGGCTAAAGGCGATGGATTTAGGGTCCATTCCCGAAGGGGTTCGCCGGTTCGAATCCGGCCCTCCGCATCTTCTTAAACTATTATCGATGGTCAATATTTTTTTTACGTTCTATCATCATGAAATGGAAAATATTCTGAATTCTTTTGAATTCATAAGTATAATAATAACGGTAACAACCCATAATGTGTGGAACGTTGCACACAACAAATAACAGATAATAACCTTCCCCTTGGCTCAAAATTAGTGAACTGCCTATAATAGAGGTCCGTTGAAAACTCATTAATAATGAGACAGATAGACAAGAATAGAGGTAACAAAGCTGAAATAGTGTGTTAACATATTTATATGTGAACACATGAAAAACATAACAATTTCAGATGAACTTTATGAGAATCTTGCTTCAATGAAACAGTCCGGGGAAAGTTTCTCAGACGTCATTAACAGATTAGTATCTCGAAAGAAGGTTAAGATTAAGGTATTTTACGGTGGTTTGAAAAGTAGCAAATTCCTCGATGAACTGGAAAACGAAGTCAGTAAAAACAGGAAAGAGTCCGTACCAAGAGAGTTCTGATGATTGTTCTTGATACTTCTTATCTTATTTCAATTGCCAGGGGAGACTCCTATCTTCAGGACAGAATTGATGTTTTAGGGGAAGAAGACGTATTTCTGACAGCGATCTCTCACTTTGAAATATTCAGATCTGGAGCAAAGATGGGTATGAAAGAGAACAACTTCTTCTCAAATCTATTCAGCACTTATGAAATCTTGCCATTTGACAAAGGATCATCAATGATTGCCTCATTGATTCAGGAAAAACTTGACAGGCTGGGTCAGAAAGTTAATGTTTTGGACGTGATGATTGCAGGTATATGTCTCGGGAATGGAATATCTAAAATTGCAACAAAAGACAAGGATTTTAATATAATTGCAAAAGTGGAGCATCTGGAAATAATGGACAGTGTTTGAACACAATGTTCTCTCGAAACTGATTGAAACTTAATATTAAGTTTACGATTCTTCTGATTGTGGAACACTATTCCAAGATTTCCCCATATTGAATAGATTATGCCACAATCCTGAACAGAGCACTGTCTATCCCGTCCTCCCCCCTCTGGGCCACATTCCACCAGAGCATTTTCTTGTCCGCTGCGAATGCTGATTCCGACAGTGATCTCTTATGGTACTGCTCCAGGTATGATGTTGTGTTTTCCACGAACTCCTTCATGGTCTCCTTCCATTTCGCGGATCCATTGAGTGTGGCATTCTTTTTCGGTATGACGAATACCATGCATCCGAATCTGTCCACGAATGCAGATGATGAATAATTAACGATCCAGCCCTCATTGAATCAAGTTCTATGCTAAGGGAAGAGAGCATTGCAGTGGCCCGATCGAATGCTTCCCTCTCTGATCTCAGGGATGAACCGAATGCTATGTATAATTTACTGTCAAGATCCATGAGCCTGAATGAATATGCGAAGAGTCTCAGATAACCATATACACATGGCAAGAAGACTGGAACTGGAAAATTGCAGATTGATCCTCTCAGAGGATGAGGTGGAGGGATTTCTTGAGAGAACCGTCACACCCATAGGGATGTCAGGGAAGGCTGACATTCCAAAAAGATACATAGGCAGAAGAGTCTATGTAATTATCACTAAAAACGAAGGCACTTTCAAAAATGATAGGAAAAAGGAATAGTGCCCCACACTCATGTTCTGACAATGTCGGTTTTTCATTAGTTTTATGAGTAGTGGATTCGCTTATGGCTGTAAGTGGGTCATACTAGATTTTGTAGCACAATACGCGATTAAAATAATAATCGAATCGGCCCCTCCCGCATCTTTTTAAAAAAAATGGATTGAAAATATATTGAGTGTTGTGCGAAGGGTTTTCTTAATCTTCAAGGATTAAATATAATAATCCCCTCTTCATTGAAGTTGGATGAAAACCGGACTCATCTGGAAAATTATCGCAGCACTTTTCGTATTCTCCATGCTTGTAATGGCTATCGAAAGATCATGGAGTATAATTGCCTATTCGGTAACTTACGGGGTAATATATGGAGGAACGGTTTATTTATTGAGAGGAAAAATCAGGAGTTTTTTCTCAGGCATCGGGCGAACTAGATATCCTTTGTTTCTTATACTTTCATTGGTCGTTTCAGTGTCCGAGGAAGTATACGTGTACATCCTGGGAAACCATATTGCAATTCCCAATATCTGGCTTGACATAATCATAGTCCCACTTGAGTGGGCTGCATGGTTCTCGGGTTGGTATTACCTGATATCCAGGAAATATAAATTTACTGAAGGACAGGCTCTCCTTGCTGCAGGACTTGCAGGCATACTTTTCGAGTATTCGGGAGAAGGTTTTCTTGCTTTTAATCCACTTGCAATGTTGATTTTCTTCCCTACTGCGATTGTAATTTACTCCGCAATCTTCATTCTGCCGATGCAGTTGATACAATTTACAGGTGAGAAAGAAACATGGCTCAAGTTCCCCATTGGCGTCTTTGTTCCTTATCTGCTATCAATACCTGTGGGCCTCGTTCTTTATTTCACTTTGATAAAACCTTAGCTATGCTGTAAACTCAGGCCTTTCTGACTAAATACAATACATATGTCTGAATACTGAAGTAAGATATTTATATGAGATTGGACATAAACTTGGAGTGCACCTTAATGTACGGGAATGAGAATGGTACCTAAAGGATTCAGGAGAAAAATGATCATAGTTTTGATGATCGTGACCCCGGGCATTCCCGAATACATGACTGGTTCTACAATGCTGGATCCTTTGCTGTACAGTATTCCTGTATTTATCGCAAATCTGCTTATTGATCTGGCTTTGTATCCAACCGGTGCTTTGCTCATAAGGGAATTCTCAATCAGGTTCAATAAAGGATGGGGTTCCATCCTTACTTTAGGGCTTGATTATGGAATAATGGAGGAAGGTATTTCTGCTCATACATTTTTCATGTCTCCAGTTCCCCCAGTAGGCATACTGGGTGAATATGGAAGATTCATGGGAGTTAACTGGATATGGGCCCTTGGAATCACTGTTTTCCATGCAATCTTTTCAATATGCCTCCCACTCTTTCTCGTATCAATTGCTTATCCAAAATATTCAAGAGAACCACTTCTAGGCAGGAGAGGTGTGAAATTTGTCCTGTTCATATACCTTCTCGATGTTGTAATGGTGAACCTTTCTGTCATGAACACTCCGTACAGACCAATGCCAACTCTGGCTGAATACCTGTTCTTCACAGCCCTCACTTTGATTCTCATCTACATAGCATATTTGATTCCAGCAAATAGTTTGTCAGGAAAAGGTGATTTGCCTCAAGGGACCGGGAGATTTTTCCTGCTTGGAATGATTGTTTTTCCACTGTATCTCTTCAATGCTGTTTTTCCAGCTTCTCCAAACGGAGTGGAGAGGATTTCGCCTGTCTTGGAGGCATTGATCTTTATCATGGCAAATCTGCTTGTAATGATTGCAATCACACATTACATGCCTCCAAGTGAGAACAGGAAACACAAATTTTCCCTTGCTCTTGGAATGATAACTCCATTTTTCTTCTGGGCAGAGTTCCTGCAGTTCACAGGTGGTTCACTTCTGATTACGCTTGTCGTGATTGTAGCTTTAGTGATGCTGAACAGATTGCGCAAACTTGTGAATTCTGAGGATGAAACCACTGAACAGCAGCAAATTCCCGGGTGATATAAATTCCAAAATTGGCCCCTGAATTAATGATGTGAATACTTACCTGAACAGGTTTCCCTATTGAAGAGATTCAACCCTCCCCAATTTCAATAAGTTCTGAAATTTTAAAAGGGTGGAAAATGGTGGCCCCCTCACTGGCCCTGTCCAAGAGAAAAACCGGGTTGCCCGTCAAAAAGGAACAGCCCTTCGGTCTTGACAGGTGGGAAGCCGGATGAAACCAGTTTTGAAAGAATGGAAAGAACATTTTCGTTGCTCACTTCTCTGTTCACCTCTTTGGATTGAAAACGACATCTCCAGTGATCCACGCAGAAGGTTTCCGGAAGGCCACCGGGGAATACCTTTGTGCCCCTGTTTGTGATCATCGTAAGGCTGAGTTCAGGTGTTGAAATTGCCTCAAGGCTTTTCCCAAGAGTGTCGGGATCTCCCTCCCAATCGAGAAAAATATCAACACCAACAAGCTGTTTCAGTGGTTTAGGCCTGTTTTTAAGCATGATTTCAATGGGTTTTGACTGATCATGATATTTCACCGGTTTAAGTTTTGATGGTTTCCTGCCGAGTCTCATGATGACTGCATCTGCAAATTCAGATGTTCCTACTTTTTCTTTGGACGTATTCTGGCTGAATATATCGTAAGTGTGAATGCCATCCTCAATTGTCTTCAACCATGCATTGTGCACAATCTCAGCAATATCTCCCTGCCCAATGTGCACCAGCATCTGAACTGCCGCCAGAATAAGCCCTGAAGGATTTGCCATGTTCTGCCCTGCCCTCCTTGGTGCAGAACCATGTATTGCCTCAAACATGGCCACGTTTTCACCTATGTTTGCGCTTCCCACAATCCCAACTGAACCGGAGATCTGGGCAGCCACGTCGGAAAGTATGTCACCATACAGATTGGGGAGCACTATGACATCAAATTCCTCTGGCCTGTCTGCAAGTTTTGCTGCACCTATATCAACTATCCAGTGCTCACTCTGCATGTCAGGGTATTCTTTTGAAACCTCATCGAATATTTTGTGGAAAATTCCATCGGTCATCTTCATTATATTATCCTTGGTGAAGCATGTTACCTTCTTCCTTCCATATCTTCTTGCATACTCGAATGCATACCTGATGATCCTTTCAGATCCGGGCCGGGATATGAGTTTAAGGCACTGCACCACATCTGCAGTCTGCCTGTGCTCTATCCCCCCATAAAGATCTTCCTCGTTTTCCCTGACTATGACAATATCCATTCCGGGGTGTTTCGTGAAAATGTAGGGAGAATATGAAGGGCAGTGTCTTATGTTTGCATAGAGCCCAAGAGTCTTCCTCACAGTAACATTCAGGCTCTTGAAGCCGCCACCCTGTGGAGTCGTTATGGGTGCCTTCAGAAAGACTTTCGTCCTTCGCAGGGATTCCCACGCTGATGATTCTATCCCTGAGGATATTCCTCTTCCATACACGGTTTCACCGATCTGTATTGTCTCTATCCTGATTCTTGCCCCAGCAGCCTTAATGATTCGAAGGGTTGCTTCCATTATTTCAGGGCCGATTCCGTCACCATGGGCCACGGTAATTGGAACTTCATCAGGTGAATTTCTTAACTCTTTGGAATTACCCAAGTTTATTTGATCAGCGGAAAAATTATGGTTCTCCATTTCATTTTTCTGTATATCTTATCACATTTCAATTTATGTGATTTTTGGGATACACAATTTATTTCACCATTCTGCGCAAACAAAATTCCATAATCCATACAACAGGAAAAAAGAAATATAACATAAAGATAGAGAATAACCTGTTTATGTTGAAACTTAACCTTATTGATTCTGAACTTGAGCTTATTCCGGAGAAAATGTGGGATGATTACCAGATACGCAAAATTGCAAAAAGCAATGGGAAAAATTTCAAGGGAATGCTGCTTGATTCCAATTATATGCACAGTGCAATTGAGAGGTATTTTCCTGGAATGTCCAATAGAATGGGAAGGCCCGATATTTTTCATATGTTCCTGAATGTGGTGCAGGATTCCATACTTAACAAGAAGGGACTCCTATCAGTGAGGATACATACCAAAAATAACATCATTATAAGGATAGAGCCTGAAACAAGGGTTCCAAAATCATACAACAGGTTTGCCGGACTCATGGAAAAACTCCTGGTATCTGGAAAGACTGAGACTCCGGATGGAAAGATACTGATGAAGACACAGGAAGGAACATGGGATGCCTTACTGGAGAAAGGAATGAAAAATGTCCTGCTCTCACCGACGGGGACGAGGACAAATGTTGCTGAGATATGCCAGGAGAAGGATCTGAATGTATTCATAGGCGGATTTTCAGACGGTGATTTTACCAGTGATGTGTATTCCAAACTTGATGCTTTTTCCATGTATGATGAGGAACTTACCATATGGACAGTTGCATGGAAAATTATTGGAACGTATGAAAATATACTGAACCTTTAGCTGCATGAAAAAGATATTAAGATTGTAATATTTATTGAGAGTTATGAGCCTTAACAGGGTTTATGTAATTCCCCATGGCGATGAAATATTAGATCTTCCAAACAGGGAAAGCGAGGAAATGAATGGTGCAATAAAGAAGGTGACAGATGGGGACGATTCTGAAACTGTTGTGATCATCAGCCCGCATGGCCTCAGACTGGGAAATCATGTCAGCGTGCTGAACACTGATTATTTTTCAGGATATTACAGACTTAAAACCATGACCATCAGAAAAAACTACATAAATGATAGGAATCTTGCATTATCTATATTGAAGAGCAATGAATTGGCGGAAGAGGCTTCATTTGTTACTTCTTCAGGGCCTAAATCAAAATTTCCGCTTGATTTTGGAACGCTAATACCGCTTCAATTCTTCAGGCAGAAAAAAATAGAGA
>JAKAPZ010000035.1 GCA_021822985.1 Thermoplasmata archaeon
ATCCGTTTGCCATAATGGATGCAATACAGAAGGCGAGGGGGAGACAATGAATATAGTGCTTCTTCCGGGAATAATTGCTTTGATTGCCATACTTTCTGCATACAGCAAGAAAGTGGATAAGATAACAACCATTGCAGGTTCGTTATTTCTCATTGCGGTGAGCCTTCTCTACATGACGGGAAATCTCAGCATCGATCCTTATACCATGGGCCATTTCAAACTGGCAATCAATAATCTTTCGGGTGCATTTTTGCTGATCATATCGACGGTATGGTTCATATCGGGCATAAACACGGTGATTGCAAACTGGACAGGAACAAGATCATTTTTTGCCGGAATGCTGTTCTTCGGCATACTTGGAACACTGTTTTCCGGAAATACCATAACGCTCATTGTGTTCTGGGAAACATTCACCATATCAGCAATGTTCATTCTCGGCCTGTACAACAGAAGGGAACTCCTTTCCTCATACGTTTTCCTTTCAGTGGGCGAACTCAGCACAATTCTCCTCATAATAGGCGCAGCAGTTTCCTATGCTTCTGCGGGTTCATTCTCTCTCAATGCACTGTTTCAGAATCCCATAGCCATATCTCTCTGGATTGCGGGTTTTGTTGTAAAAGCGGGCATTATTCCGCTGCAATCCTCGGAATGGTATTCTCTCGGGTTGAGCGGAATAGATTCATCAAAATCAATCCTCATTGGCGTTCTCATACCCACAATTTCAATATATGGTGTGCAGGAGGCAAGCCTCTCTGCATTGCAGTTCCAGGTTATTCCTCTGATCATGATACTTCTTGGTTCAATTTCCATATTCATCGGGGCAATTTATGCAAGCGCATCTGAAAACCCGAGGATCCTTGCGGCATACAGCACGGTGGAAAACGTAGGTGCCATGCTGGTTCTTACGGGAGTTTCTGCACTTTCCTTTGCCACCGGACATATGAATCTGGGCAACTTCTCAGCCATAGGTGTTGTCATATATGCATTCATGCACGGCATAGGCAAATCAACAATTCTGAGTTCCACTGCATTCAACTCGGATTCATTCAACAGCAGGGAATGGAGGAGCATGTCAAGGAGCGGCCTGATCATCGCTTCCATATCAATGATGGGGCTTGCCCCACTTGGGGGAGGCATAGGGGAGTGGATGCTTCTTGAGAGCCTTTTCATCACTTCATTGACAGGCATTCAATATTATGCAATCATTGCTGTCATAGCAGGGGCTCTTGCTGCACTTGGAGCAGGTATATCCGTGGTTGTCTTCACCAAGTTTGTCGGTTTCATCGGAACCGCTTCCCCCAAAATGAAAACATCTCCAGAATCGAAGAAGAACTATGGGATAGGGTTTCTTCTCCTTGCACTGCCTCTCATAACTCCCCTTCTATTCCTGTTATTCAATGGAGTCTCCGGAGTTGCAGTCAGGGGTAATACATATCTCACCGGAGGAGAAATAATCCCAAACGGATTCACCATATATTCTCCCTTCAACAGCAATATATTCGGTGTTCTGACCCCAACATTCACACTTATTTCACTTGGTGCCATATTTTCTGTCATATACGTCTTCAGGCCAAAAAATGTCAGGGAAGTTGATGCATGGGCAGGAGGCGTTGAAAGAAACAGGACATACAACTCTTTCAATTATTCAAACCCGGCAAGAATTACATTTTTCAGGCTATTTCCAAAGATAGAGGAGTACATACACCATGATTATCCCTCCCACAGGTTCGATATGATGTATCTCACCTTCCTGTCCATATTCAGGAAATATGAAAAGGCATCAAGGTTCATTGCCATGAAGCTGATGAATGGCAACGTGAAGCAATACATCATGTATATAATGGCCACACTGATTCTTGCCATTGCATTCACATTTTTCATATGATCATGCAGAATAAGGTTCTGGCCATTATATTTTCATGACCATTTCTCTCTGCAGGCCAGAGAACAATATCTTTTTTATATGCCGGCAATTTTTATATATATTACTCTAATGCAATTCCATGAACAATAACAGTACAGATAATATGGAGTATTATCTGGGAAGATACAGAAGGGGGATTTTTTTGAAAAAACTGTCCAGTATTCCAATTCTGTGCTTCATGGGGCTTCAGATTTTCAGTTCTTATCTGGTTTATTCTTCCAGTAGTGTTTCCTCCCGGGCCAATATTATACCGTTAATATTAATCACTCAGGGGGGTTCATTCTTCATGCTTATGGTTTCCCTGATAATATTTTCAACCGGAAACAGGATAATGATTAAAACGGTTCAGGGAATCACGGGCAAAACCATGCGTGAGATGTCAAGGAATGAATACGCAGAGGCTGTGAGGAATATCAGGAAGATGATAAATGATAAAAAACCCGTAACCATGGGCAATTCAGTGATGAGTGCAGAAACTCCGGAGTTCGATCAGGCTGGTGAGGAGAGGACTTCTCCCTTTTCCAAGCCATGATCATGGAATTTAAAAAAATCCCTGTTTGTAAAATGGAAGCAGGTGTCCGGATCAGTCAACGTCTTTCTCAAGATCAAAGCCAAGTTCTTCATACATTTCTGCAGCATTGACTATATCACTGATCTTCTCTCTCTCCACACTGCTGAAAGCAAGGGAAATGGCCTTCTTTTGTGCGTTGATGATGATAAACCCTATGGTTCTGTCATCTGGCATGATCTCATCGGTCCTTGCATACTGTGAAATGAAATCCGAGAGATATTCATCTGCATATTCTGATGATAATCCATCCCTTAAAAAGTTCAGGGAATCAGCTGCCCTTGATAGTTCCACGCAAATGGTGGAAGGGTGGCCCTTCCCCATGGATATATTATACATCACGCAGTCGGTCATTTACTGATTCACTTTTTTAAGGTACCATCTCTCGGCCCCTTCCTTATCCCTCTCGTAGCTTGCATCAACCGTTGTGGGGGCCCCCATGACTCCGCCATCTCCCTGCTTCCAGTTTGCAGGGGTTGCAAGCTTTTTGTCCCAGTTGAACTGGAACGCTTTCAGGACCCTGATTATCTCATCGATGCTTCTTCCCACCTCTGCAGGATAGTAGGCGATCCACCTGACCTTCTGGTTCGGATCTATGATGAACACTCCCCTCACAGTGAGCCCATCTGCGGGGTTAATGATGTTGAATATGGATGCAACCTCCTTGTTGACGTCTGCTATGATCGGAAATGGAATTTCAACCCCGTACTTTTCCTTTATGTCCCTTACCCATGCAATGTGGCTGTAAACACTGTCAATGCTGACTCCTATGAGTTCGACTCCCAGCTTTTTGAACTCTTCGAACCTGTTTGCGAATGCCATGAATTCTGTCGTGCATACAGGCGTGAAGTCTGCCGGATGGGAAAAGAGCAGAATCCATTTTCCCTTGTAGGAAGATAAGCTTATGGGGCCTTTTGAAGTATTTGCAGTTATTTCAGGTATTTTTTCACCTAGTGCCAGTGCCATTATTTCACCTTACATGGATATATTATCAACTTTATTAACTAACCGCTGGAAATGTTAAATTTGCATCTACAAATAAATTGAAATAATTGAATATTTCATATTTTTATCTGTAATAGGGATCGGAATAGCTGTATTTCGTGTCACCATAATAGCCTGACATCTTCTGGGATGCTGTGGCCTCGCTTGTTATGGCATTTCCCATGTTTCCGTACACCTTCGCTATCTTCTCTTCAACAGGCATGTAAATCTTCAGTGCTTCCATGACATGAGCCTTTTCAATGACGGCTGATTCATTGCTGACTGCAATATCTCCCGCTGCCCTGACAAGTCCTCCCATTTCCCTTAGCCTGAGTGTGAGCGCATTCTCCTTTCCGTCGATTATCTTTGCCCTCCTCTTTCCCTCTTCAAGGATGAGCTCTGCGCCTTCTATGGACATGTGCGGAATCTTTCCGTCGCTGTTTATCTCCTGTGTGATGAACTGCAGGTATTTGAGCGAATTTTCCCTGTTGTATGGCATGGAAACTTCCATCAGAACCTCATAGCCGTTTCCTGAAACTCTTGATCTCAGTGGGCTGAGAATCTTTCCCAGATCCTGTATGTTGCATGCTGCCACAAGTATGAAATCAGTCGGGACATTATCCACCCTTACACTTGCTCCTGCGCTCTGGGGGTTTCTTCCTGTTATTGGGAATTTCTTCTCCTGCATTGCGGTCAGGATTGATCTCTGCAAATCTCCAAGATGTGTAATCTCATCGACAAAAAGCACACCCTCATGGGCCTCATGTATGGAACCTGCTATTACCCTCTCATATGGGCTTGTGCCAAGCTGTGCATGCCCGCCGTATGGATCATGCCTCACGTCGCCAAGCAGTTCTGTTTCGCTGGCCCCTGTGGCAAGAATGAATGTATTCCTCACAAGCGGGACAATGATCTTGCTCGGGCTCTTCTTGTCCATCTTCCTCTTCTTTTCAATGGTCTTCTCGTCAAGGATCCTTACCCTGTCCCCTTCCCTTTCGTACTGGATTATTTCTTCCCTTTCCCCAATCTTCCTGGTGGAGGTTACTCTCTCCATGTTGCTCTGCATTCCCAGTGCCTGCCCGAGAACATTGAACATGTCGCCGAATGGCCCCTGTGTTGTATTGGGCATCTTTGGCTGGTTGCACCTTGCACATGTTGTTTCAGTGTATGGTGATATGAATCCGCATCTTGAGCATCTGTATCCCAGTTTCTCGGCGACATCCGGGGGGATGTCCCATGGCTCAAGGAGGTTTCCCTCTGCCACGCTGATCTCTTCCTCTTCCTGCAATACCTGATTCCTGTTCTTTATCTCCACAAATGGCCTTTCCGGATATCTCAGGTTGTGGATCACCCTTACCTCATGCTCCGGCTTTCCTATAAGAAATGACATTGCCTGTGCTATCATGGATTTTCCAACACCGGGGGGGCCCACAAGAAGCAGGTTTCTTCTCTGCTTTGCTGCAACCATTGCGATTCTCACAGCCTCATCCTGCCCTATCACTCTTTCAAGCGGGTTTGCAGGCAGGCTGATGTCTGCCGTGGTGCTGAAATTTTTATAATTCACCTTTTACGCCTCTTCCATGGGGACTACCTTTAGGCTTTCCGGTTTCTTTGTTATATGTCCCCTTCTATAGCCGTAGATCGCCTTGACCCCCTTCCTGTGGCATATATCCACAAGCCTCTGGGATATGACTCCGCCTGTGATGACATAGCCTATATCCTCCGTGGTGTCTATGACCTCCGGCGCATTGGATAGTTCGTATGTTCCCTTTGCATTCCCTTCCCTGTCATAAATCTCGGTTTCCTTTGAATTTGAAAGCTCACTAATTCTTCTTCTTACGCTGTTTGGATCCTCTATGGAGAACACTTTTTTTATTTCGACTCTCTCCACGGTCTTTTCCTTTTTTCTTTCATGCTCCACATCATCGTCTCTCTGATGATGTCTGGATTCATGGGACGGTGCCTGAGCTTCCTCCTTTTTCTGTTCCTTATCTTCATGAGCTTCTGAAACCTTTTCCTTTCCCGTTGATCTGTCAGATCTCTCCTTGTAATCCTTCAGTTCAAGGCTCATTCCCTTTGTTGAAAGGTACTGTTCTGTTGGAGTCTTGTATCTCAAAGCCTTGACGATCTGCTTATACGTGAGTTCTTCAACCTCAGTTCCCGGAGGGGCCCTTGCAACAAAATCAATTTCCGCTACCTGGAGCATCTCCTTCAGTATGAGGTCTCCTCCCCTGTCTCCGTCAAGAAATACGGTCACTGTCCTCTCCCTTGAAAGTGTTTGGACTGTTTTGGGTATGTTTGTGCCCTGAACTGCGATTGTGTTCTTTATTCCATATTTGAGCAGGTTCAGGATATCATTTCTTCCCTCAACAACTATAATGGAGTCTGAATCCTTTATGCCGGGGCCCGCAGGAAGCCTGTCTTCACCATAGGTTATGATCTCAGCTCTTTCTACCTCTTCCCTCACTGTAGATATTATGCTTTCACTGAGGGTTTTCCCGGATTCGCTCATTCTCTTGTAAAGATCTTCCGCTCTCTCTATGACTTTCTTTCTCTTTCCTGCCCTGACGTCCTCTATCTCTTCTACCTCAACCTTTGCCTTGCATGGCCCTATTCTGTCTATGGTTTCAAGGGATGCAGCAAGAATTGAACTCTCGACCTGATCCAGCCCTGATGGTATGAGGACGGTTCCGTCCGTTCTTCCCTTCTTGCTGTCTATGTCTACTTCAATTCTTCCTATTTTGCCACTTTTCTGGAGATCTCTTAGATCCAGTTCTTCACCAAGAAGTCCTTCAGTCTGGCCAAATATAGCACCAACCACGTCGGGTTTCTCAACCACACCGTCCGTGGTTATCTTTGCCTTGATCATATATTTTGTAATATTCGGATCTACATTCATATATATCGCCTCTTGTAAATGTGGGTTTAATACTATATCCATATCTCACTACCCAACTTCCAAGCATCACATATTGATTGCATGTTAATATTTAACTTTTTGATATTTTCATGAAAAAACCCCCAACAAGGAACCAATAGTCCGTCCCATTATTTTCAGTATCAAAGTGACGCAATGCTGAAGAGTGTTGGGAACAGATTACTGTTGCATGAACGATGCAAAGAATTGCATCATTGTAAGGGTTGATCTGAATCTTGGAGAACGATTAGCTTGAACGGAAACATCTTTGTTATTTTGCTAAGTTCATGCAGCGATCCTGTTGGGGGTTAAAATTGAATAATTTATTTATGGATTTATTTTGCGGTTTTGAAAGTGCTGAAATGGGTAAAATATTAATACGAATATCCTATATTTTTTTATGGATGAACTTGATGCGGACATTATTAGGCGTACTCATTTTCCGTCCAGCCTGATGAATGAGAGGCCCACGTATTATTCCATAGCAAAGAGCATGAATCAGAACCCTTCAACTGTCAGAAACAGAATTATTAAAATGAAGAAAACAGGAGTTTTAAAGGATATTGTTGCAATTCCTGATTCAGAATTGCTTGGAATGAAGAGGGTTGCAGTGGTCGCATCATGCCAGCAAGAATTTTTTGATAACATCCATAAAAACATGGGGGCCATAGATACACTCATAGGATTCCACCGGTCAGTGAATGCAACCATTGGAGTCGTGATGGAATTCCTGTATGAAACCGAAAAGGAACTTGATGAAGACATTGCAAAGACCATAGGAATGTGCGGAGAAGCAGACATAATGTTCAAATCACCAATAATGGGGAACTGCACTCTCAAGGACAGAAAGAAATACATGCCCATAATGGACATGATAGTCCAGAGCCCCATGGCCGGAATAGACGAGATTTCAAAATCCATCGGCATCAACAGGAAAACCACATCAAAAAGAATAACAGAAATGACAGTGCAGAATGCATTTTCGTATGAACCCGCACTCTCCGCATATATGAACAATAATGGAATCCTCTTCATAATCAGTTTTCCGGTTCCCGCGGAGATGAAGGAACAGATGAAGGCGGCCATTGTGAATGCTCTTGGAAAGAATCTTCTTCTTGTGAAGGACATATTCTTCGGCATACTGACATTTTTGGGCCACTGCAGCAACATCCATGAACTCAACCTGCTGAAGGAATCTGTACACAATGCGACTGGTATTCAGGGAATAGAGCCAATACTGGCCTTTGACAGCACATGGCAGTATTCTGAATCCATGAAAAGGGGAATAAGGAAAGCAACATTCTGAAAAGATACTGTAAGGCATGCTACTTAATTTCTATGAAAAAGGTTAAAAATCACTTTTGGCTATGTGTCTTAAATGATAAGATATGGTATTGCCGGCATACCCCTTACCGGCAAGGGAAGAACATTCATTGAATCTGTAGAGGAAACTTACAAGCTCGATCTCAAGGCCCTGGAAGTGCAGTTGCTCAGGGTTAATTTTCAGGAGAATTCAGGAACGGAATACCTTGGAATGATGCCCAGGGAGAATGAGAATTCGATCATAATTGATGTGATGAGGCCTGACGATGAAGGAAACTACAAGAGCATAGGAACAGAGAGTGTCATTGAAGAAGAAGACGTTGTGAAGGAACTTTTCTGGAACATGGCAAGAAATTATGATGATCTCAAAACAGGAGGGGAACTTGCAAAGGAACTCGATGTGACGCTTTCAATTCACAGCCCATATTATATGGATCTGCTCAACAGCGGAGAGATGGGGGAGAAATCCGAGGATCACCTCAGATGGACACTTATCGTTGGAAAGCAGATGCAGGCAAGAAGGGTGATCACGCACACAGGTTTCTATTCAAGATCAAAGAAGGAGAGCGTGAAACTTGCCACTGACATCTATACTAAGATCACCGATGAGATGAGCCATGAAAACGGTTTTCCCTATGTTGGTGTGGAAACTTCAGGAAAGCCTGAAATATTTGGAACAGCAGATGAAGTGCTTAACCTCGCAAAGAAGATACCTGGCGTCGAGCCCATACTCAACATGCCTCATTACCATTCCCTTTCCGGAGGCAAGCTTCTCTCGTCAAATGATTTTTCCGAGATACTGGACAAGTTCAGCAAATTCGCAAAGAATGACACATACGTGGAATTCTCCGGGGTAGAATATGAGGACAACAGTGAAGTCAAGCTCACGGCAATCAAGCATGGCACCCTGAAGTTTGAGACTTTTGCGGATTGCCTGATGGATTACACGGGAGATCTCACGATCATCTCATGTTCCCCGCTTCTCGAGCATGACGCCCAGTACATGGATTCCATATATGCAAGGAATTTCATAAGGCACATCCAGAGAAAAAAGGCAAAGGGTGATTCCAGATGAGGGAATATCCGGTAAAGAAAGGAGTGAAGACAGACACCGAATCGATTCTCTCCACATGCCTGAAATATTCAAAAGATTCGAAGATACATGAAAATTCAGTGGAACTGGCTCTTCCGGGCCTGAAATCCGTCAGGGTGTTATGCGGAATGAAAAATCTCCAGCTGGAGACAGAATCTGACACTTCCTATGGGAACCCTCAGGAATCCATAAGGATATACAATCAGTTTATAACAGAATTAACTGGTTTTGATTCAAAAGAAAGAAAAAAAAGGTTATCTAAACTTTAGATACCTTTTTACTGGTATTTTATTTTGCTTGATGGTCTGAAAACGAATTTCTTCTTTTCAGGAACCCTTATTTCTTTCCTGGTCTGGGGGTTCTTCGCAACTCTTGCCTTCTGCTTCTTCCTCTCAAAGATTCCAAAACCTGCAAGGTTGATCTTCTCTCCCTTGTTTGCTTCCTTTATGATATCTTCAAGGAAGTATTTTATTACATCCCTGGTAACCTTCTGCGTTGTTCCGGTCTTCTTTGAGACCTCTTTTGACAGTTCGCTTATTCCCACCATGGTTATCAAATAGATAACGACATACTAGTATTAAAATATTTTTATTCACTTTTTAATCAGTATAGTTTATCCCGATATCTAGGGAGATATTGATCTCTTTATAAAAATGATTTTTTCATGATCTAAATGCGTGATTTGGGAAAGGTTACCATCATAAAATGCCATGATTTGCATCATTTCTGTTGTATCATTTTTAAAAAGGGCATAGGGATTTATGTCCGCGGAGTATCAGTATCGGAATGGACATCATATCCCTTTATGATCAGCTTTTTCAAAAGTATGGAGATCTAAAATGGTGGCCCGCAGGCACCCATGAAGAGATCATCATAGGGGCAGTTCTCACACAGAACACTTCATGGAAAAACGTTGAAATATCCATATCAAAATTGAAGGAGAACGGCAACTGCTCTCTTCAAGCAATTTCTGAAATGAACCCTGAGAGTCTGAAGGAACAGATCAGATCATCCGGTTTCTTCAACAGGAAAGCTCAGGTGTTGAAAAAATTATCAGATTCTGTGATCATGAATGGGGGACTTGAATCGATGAACACATGGGCTGACATGGATCTGGATCTCTTCTTTTCAGGCATGTTTGGCATTGGAAAGGAAACACTGGACTCAATACTTCTCTATGCATTCTACAGGAAGAGGTTTGTTGTCGATAAATATACGAACAATTTTTTCTCAAGGATCGGCCTGCTGAATAATAATGAAAATGCCGAATCCCTGAGGAAAAATATTGAAGGTTCTCTCTCAGTGGAACAGTTGAAAAATTTTCATGCAATGATCGTGAACATCGGAAAAGATCACTGCAAGGCAAAACCGCAGTGTGCAGGATGTTTTATGAAAAATTCCTGTGATCATGCAAAGGAAACGATGTTTCCGTAGCCAATCAGTCTCCACCTGTTTGCTATTCTTCTTGCAATTGCTACCCTCTCTTCGGGCTTGACTGCAACAGGTATTCTGAGGCTGATCTCAATATTGTTTTCTCTTGAATTTGTGACAACTCCAAGGGTGTTTGATGTTCCAAAGGTGAGCATGAGCGATTCCCTTGTCTTGAGGGGATCAACATTCATGTCCTCATCAAATCCGACCACTCTCTTTAGCAGGTTTGTGTTTATTTCCACCGATGATGTGACTGGCGGTGTCTTCCCCGCTATGCTTAATATTCTTCCTGCAAGGCCATCGTTCTTGGTAATTGAAGGATCAAGTTTTGTTCCCACTGCGGAAAGTCCTCCGGGAATTATGGAATCATATGAGTTTGATCCGGCCATAAGCGAAGTGCATTCTGTCAGGACATTTTCCCATGTTTCCTTGTTTCCCTTTATCTGTTTTATGCCGGGTGCTACCTCGATTTCCTGACCAACCCTGATGATGCCTGCCGTGAGTGATCCACCAAGCACGCCGCCCTTCAGCCCATCCGGACTGATCCCGGGCCTGTTCACATCAAAGGATCTTGCAACGTACATCACAGGATCGACTTCCAGATTTCTTTTGGGTGTGGGTATGAAGTTCTCTATGGCTTCAAATATCTTGTGAATGTTCCTGTTATGGTATGCGCTTACTGGAATTATGGGTGAATTCTCGGCAGCGCTTCCCTTTACAAAATTTTTTATTTCCATGAAACTTTCAAGGGCTCTTTCCCTTGTGACCAAATCTATCTTGTTCTGGATTATGATAATGTTCTTTATGCCCATTATTTCTATGGCAGTCAAATGTTCCCTTGTCTGGGGCTGGGGGCATTTCTCATTTGCAGCTATGACAAGAAGGGCCCCGTCCATTATGGATGAACCCGAAAGCATTGTTGCCATGAGTGTTTCATGCCCGGGCGCATCCACAAAGGAGATGACCCTGCTCAGTTTACAATCATCATTCAGTTTTGTACCTGAATAAACCTTCTCTCCCGTTTCGCATATGTATACGGGAGTATCTGCGTAACCCAATTTTATGGATATTCCTCTCTTTACTTCTTCAGAATGTATGTCCGTCTTTCTTCCGGTGAGCGCCTTGGTTAAGGTGCTCTTACCATGATCAACGTGACCCACCATGCCTATATTGACTGTAGGCTGGGGAAGGCTGGAACTCATTATTTTGTTTCCTCGCTCTTTTCAAGTGTATCCGGACCGTACTGGTTTATGACAAAGTTGAGCTGTGCTATATCGGGGCCTATGACTGCTCCCCTGAAGGTAACTCTCTTCCTTATTCCCTTCTTATGCCTCTCTCCTTCCCTGTACCTTAC